>JAAZNS010000182.1 GCA_012798185.1 Chloroflexota bacterium
ACGATATGGCGCGCTGGGGCGGTGCAAAATCGGTGAAATTGACCGATCAGGACAGCCAAACAGCACATCAGGCAGCCGAGCGGGTTAATAAGCTGATTGGAAAACAAATTGCTGAACCATTTGTTGCCGATGTTCGCAATCATGAAAAAATTCAAAAATTACTTGCTGGCGCCACTGCCTGCCTTTCGGCAGTTCCATATTATTTCAATTTAGAACTATCCCGCCTTGCGATTCAAAATGGGGTTCATTTTTGTGATCTGGGCGGCAACACGGATATCGCCCGAAAGCAGCATCAATTCGATGATCTTGCCAAAGTAAAAGGTGTAAGCATTATCCCCAATTGCGGGCAGGTGCCGGGCATGGGAACCTCGTTGTGCGTCTATGCGATGGAATTGTTGGATGAACCCGTGGATGTATTGATGTGGGATGGCGGATTACCCCAAAACCCTAAGCCCCCCTTTAATTATTTATTGACTTTTCATGTTGCCGGTTTGACTAATGAATACGCCGAACCGGGAATCTTCCTGCGCGATTGGAAAGTGACCGAAGTCGAGCCGATGACAGAACTGGAAACCGTTGATTTCCCGCCCCCCATTGGCAGGCTTGAAGCATTTGTGGCTGGGGGAGGTACCGATACCATGCCATGGACTTATGAAGGGAAAATACGCACGCTTCAAAATCTGACACTGCGTTACCCCGGTCATTATCATCAACTGAAGGCATATTATGATTTGGGATTATGGGATTTAAAACCCATTAAAGTTGGCAGTATTGAGGTTGTCCCACGAGACGTTTTTCATGTATTATTCGAGCCAAAAGTAGTCATACCTGATGAAAAAGATCTGGTTATCGTACGGGTTAAAGCATTTGGGAAGAAGGATGGCAAAGAAGCCGAAGCCCTGGTCGAGATGATCGATTATTTTGATGATCGAACCGGATTTACAGCGATGGAACGAGGCACGGGTTGGAGCGCTGCTATCGTTGCGGAAATGATGGCTCGAGGGCTGACACCAGTCGGTGCAGGAGGGGTAGAGAAAATGGTTCCTGCACGTCCTTTTGTTGATGAGTTGAACAAGCGTGAGTTGAAAGTAAAGGAGCAGGTGACATTTAAATAATAAATTTGAGGGAACAAATTTTTTTGTTATTTAATTGTTATAGTGTGGTAAAATAGCGAAATTATTTTACCGATGATACCGATTTATTTGCATTTCAAAAAACCTCGCTTCATAAAGATTGGGGGATATGTGGTAGAACGTTAACTTGTTCCTACCATGTATCCCACCAATTTTCTTATATTTCCTTTGTCTAAAGCAATTTAATCGATTTTTCTTGCCTTACCGTAATTGATATTCTATAATAACATTATTGTATATTAAGTGATTATTATACGAATTCGGGCGGAACTAAATTTATTGGTCAATTGTAACTGCTCAGCTTATGTGCGGATTTAGGAACTCACTCAAACTGGCTGAGTAGTTATAGCAAATTATCCTCTATATAAATGTGACGAGGAGGTGAAATATCGAAAATCTTCGTTGATCTGATGCAAAACATAAACCTAAAAAACAGCAAATGATTTGGAGGAGGAGAATTTCCAATGAAAAAATACTATGTTGTTATCACCTTTTTAATTATGGTGGTTCTGGTTTCTTCAGCTTGCGCCAAAGCGACACCTAAACCCGCAGCAGATAAACTGGAAGAAATATTAGCAAGAGGCACGATTATTGTTTCAACCGATCCGGCATATCCGCCGCAATCGGAGTTGGTAGAAAACGCCACCCGTGCTACTAACACTAAATGCGCTGCTGACCAGCATACACCTTCAGAATTATCGGGGTTTGATATCGAAGTTGCGGTGGCTATTGCGGAAAAATTGGGTGTGGAAGCCTGTTTTGTAACCCCCGAATGGACGATGATTACTGGGGGAAGCTGGGCTAATCGATGGGACATCAGTGTCGGTTCGATGACGATCACCCCGGAACGCATGGAAAAGCTGTATTTCACACAGCCATATTACACAACCCCTGCTGCACTCTTCATTCATAAAGATAACACAACTTATACGCAATACAGCGATCTTGAAGGCAAAAAGATTGGTGCTTGTTCAGGGTGCACTTATGATGCTTACTTGGCTGGCACGTTAAACATTCCGGGGGAAACCATTGTTCAGGTAATCAATAATCCACAATTTGTCGGTTATGAGACCGATATCAATGCCATTCAGGATCTCGCATTAGGAGATGGCTTGCGTCTGGATGCGGTGATGACCGCCTTACCCACAGGTCAGGGAGCTATCAATGACGGATTACCGTTGAGACAATTAGGCGATCCGGTTTACTTCGAATACCTGGCAGCAGCCATCGATAAATCATTGACGCCCGATCCGATACCTCTGGTGAAAAAGGTGACCGAAGTGATCAAGCAGCTTCATTCAGAGGGTGTTCTGCTGAAACTTTCTGAAAAATATTGTGGATTGGACCTCACTACAGCTGCTGGCGGTTTTGATGTCGATGCTCTGAACCAATTTCCATAAGTTCTCCAAAATATTTTGTTGAACTCGAAGAATATTAATCAATCATTTTCACGAGATTAAGTGTAAAGGGAGCTGGATATCAGCCCCTTTACACTCTGATTTGTCATTAAAGAGGTATGGGATGACAGTTGAGACAATAATCGAAAAACCGCCTGAAAAACCCGATGCAGATCAAAGCATGGGAGATGCATTGCTTTCACACCAAAAACGAAACCGCCTATTTCAAAATGTTAAAATTGGCAGTGTTTGGGCGGCGTTGATATTAATTCTCGCGGTTGGCTTACTCCAGCTGCGTTTTGATCCGGGCTATATTGGCGAGCATTATGGATTTGTAATGCAAGGCGTATTGACCACCTTGGGTTTATCGGTGGCTTCAATTTTAATTGCCTCAGTCTTGGCGCTGCTAGGCGCACTCGGCCGGCTCTCGCAAAATTCGATTGCACAGGGTATTGCAGGTTTTTACGTATCCCTAGTACGCGGCACCCCGTTATTAATTCAAATCTATATCATATATTTGGGACTGCCTCAAATAGGGACGCAGTTGCAAAGTATGGGGTTCACCGATTTAGGTAAGTCGCTGACCTTAACCGCAATCCAATCCGGTATATTAGCCTTGAGCCTAAACTATGGTGCATACATGACCGAGATCTTTCGGGCTGGCATTCAATCGATCAGCCACGGACAGCGGGAAGCTGCTTTATCGCTTGGACTTTCAAGCTGGCAGACCATGCGCCGTATCATTTTGCCGCAAGCTATCAAGATCATTATCCCAGATATTGGCAACCAGTTCATTGCCATGCAGAAAGATTCTGCGCTGGTTTCTGTGATGGGTGTTTGGGAAATTACCTACCGGGCAAATCGGTTTGGGCGTAAGGATTCAAAATTCATGGAAATGTTTATCCTTGCTGCAGCGCTCTATTGGATACTGACGATTGTATCTTCATGGTTAGAAGAACGTTTGGAAAAGCGGATGGCACATGCTTATGAACGATAATGTTATTATTAATGTAGAAAGATTACATAAATGGTTTGGAAAATTGCATGTATTAAAAGGGGTGTCTTTTTCGGTGTCGCCAAAAGAAGTCATGGTGCTCATCGGGCGGAGCGGATCGGGTAAAAGCACCTTGCTGCGCTGCTTGAATTTTTTGGAAGAACCAAGCTCCGGTGTGATCAGTGTGGCAGGCGAAACAGTGGTTACAGCACCAGGGAAGAGGGTCGATCCCAAAAAGATACTTGCGCTGCGTTTGAAAATGGGCATGGTCTTTCAGGAATTCAACCTGTTTCCGCATATGACTGCTCTCGGTAATGTGATTGAGGGCTTGATAACCGTGAAGAAGATGCCTAAAGATGAAGCTGTTGCCATTGGAGAAAAATATCTTGCTAAGGTGGGTTTGCTTGATAAACGAGATGTGTTCCCGATCCGGCTTTCAGGAGGTCAAAAACAGCGCATTGCTATTGCCCGTTCACTGGCGATGGAACCGCAGGTGATGCTTTTTGATGAACCTACCTCTGCTCTCGATCCAGAATTAATTGGTGAGGTGTTGGATGTGATGAAACAGCTTGCCAGTGAAGGTACTACTATGATGGTTGTTACCCATGAAATGAGTTTTGCTAATGATGTTGCCGACCGGATTATTTACGTGGATCATGGCGAGATCGTTGAGCAGGGACCACCTGACCAGATATTCAATCACCCTGTCGATGAACGCACCCAGATATTTTTAAGATCGTTTTTGTGTGGCGACCGAAGCGTGTAATCAATTATAATTACGCACTATTATGAATATCACGCCACGCAATGAATTTCTTGGCGGCATCCGGGCGGAATTACCAATTCTTGTGGGTGTCATCCCATTCGGAATGATATACGGCGCGCTTGCATTAAGCGCAGGAATACCTGCCAACGCCTCACAAGCCATGTCTGCTATTGTGTTTGCTGGTTCATCACAATTTGTCATGGCACAGTTATGGGCTCAGGAAACACCTATCTTTGTGATGCTGGCTACGGTGTTCGTGGTCAATTTACGTCATGGATTGTACAGTGCTTCAGTCGCGCCGTATATTCAGCATCTTTCTATTACCTGGAAAGGGGCGCTTTCATATCTGCTCACCGATGAAGCATATGCCGTGGTGATTACACACTATCGAAAGTTCTCACAAGACGCAAAAGACCTTTCTTCGATAATTACAGGAAAACAGCACTTTTTTTTCCTGGGAGCGGGCTTGGCGTTATGGAGCACCTGGCAGATTAGCACAGCAATTGGCATTTTCCTTGGTTCGATCATACCCGAATCCTGGTCGTTAGATTTTACGTTAACGCTCACATTTATCGCATTAGTCATGCCTTCATTGAAAAGAAAGCCGGAAATCATTGCTGCTTTGGTAGGTGGAATTGTAGCAGTTATCGGCGCTGCCTTGCCTCTAAAATTAGGGTTATTAAGCGGCGCATTGGCAGGGATACTGGCGGGATTATGGAGTGAAAGGTTAAAATGAGTATCTGGCTGACTATGGTCCTGGCAGGTATTATCACATTTGTGATCAGGGTTTCTTTCGTTCTGCTATTTGGAAAAATTCGGGTTTCCACGCGGTTAAATCAGGCGCTGAATTTAGTACCGCCGGCAGTTTTTTCGGCTATTATTTTTCCGGATATGTTTTTACAAAACAACCAGTTAGCTATCCACTTAAATAATGGCAGAATGATTGCCGGCATGCTTGCAATTTTGGTGGCATGGCGTACCAGGAATATTGTTTTGACCGTTTTAACTGGCATGATTGGGCTAACGCTTTTTCAAATGTTATTCAATTAATAAACCGAATAATTTTCTCTAAATTAATATTAGTCCATAATAGCAACCCTACCTAATTAATCTGTAAACTTTATTTTATTAAGAAAATGTTAGAATGAGATATCAGAATCCATTCTACTGACATCGATTAGGAGGGCTTATGTTTGACGTACGAGTAAATAGCTTCGAAAATCATTTGTTGATCATTTTACAGGGGAAATTTGAGTTGGCTGAAGCCAATCAGGCATCAGAAAAAATTATCAAAGCCATAAAAAGTTTGGTGCCGGGGTTCACGGTGATTACTGATATCCGCGAGCTGGCGCCAGCAACGGAGGATGTTCGGCAGGTATTTTTAAATACTATGCAAGCCATGAAAAACAGCGGAATGGGATTGGAAGTACGGGTAGTCAATCAACAGAATCTGGTGACGGCTAATCAATTTCAACGAACATCGCGGGCAGCTGGTTATTCCGCTCAAGAAGTTAATTCTGTTCCTGAAGCACAACGGCTTATTGACCAGCTTGTGACTGCTTGATTTTTAGTTGTAAAACTGATCAAAGTCGAATATCGGGATGGGATTATGGGCTGCATAGTGATCGAGTAATCCTATAATCCCTCCTTTCATTTGAAAAATTCATTGAAAAAATAATCGATTTTCTGTCAACATCTTGAAGAAATGCGGATATAATAAACTAAATAGTAACTGTTCAGTTAGCACATTTTATATTTGGGGCTTATCGACATAACCTGGGCAGTTTCGTCACATTTATTGGTTGGGATTTACAAATCAGCATCAACGAGAAAAAAACTTAATTAAATTGTATATTTATTTGTATCAATTGAATGATATAATGAACTTACAATAAATATTGTATTAGCAAAGGATATTATGTTCGATATTCGAATAAATAGCTTTGAAAATCGATTATATATTGCCCTCAAAGGAACCATCGAGCAGCCCGAAGCTGCTCAGGGGTACAATAAACTTGTGAAAGCGATGAACAGCCTAGCGCCTGGCTTTTCGGTAATCACCGATATCCGCGAACTGGCGCCAGCCACTGCAGACGTAAGGTTTATTTTCGTGAATATGATACAGCTGTTGATCAAATCTCAAATGGCGATCGAAGTGCGGGTAGTGCATCCTAAAGATCCTGCTGCAGCGCAGATATTTGAAAGGATTTCTCGGTCTTTAGGGTATTCCGCCGAAGAAGTCCACACCGTTTCGGAGGCAGAGAGGATTATCGACAAGTTTTTTGGCGCTTGATCGTTAGACTATTTAAATAACAAATTGTTTCATTTTCGAATTGCGTTAATTTCCGCGCAATTCGTTTTTTTTTTATCCTAATAAATAAAACAAATGTGCTATAATTATTTTTTTGTCCGAGAAAAATAAATAAATTCTTTTACCTGGAATCGTTTATGACATCAAATGTAATTCGCGTGGTTGGCGCCCGCGTTCACAATCTCAAAAATATTACTGTTGAAATACCCCGCGATAAACTGGTTGTGATTACTGGTTTATCCGGTTCGGGAAAATCTTCACTGGCGTTTGATACGATTTTTGCCGAAGGGCAACGCCGCTACGTTGAATCGCTTTCCGCTTATGCCCGGCAATTCTTGGGGCAAATGGAAAAACCCGATGTAGATACTATCGAGGGGTTATCGCCGGCGGTTTCCATTGATCAAAAAGGGGTATCGCATAATCCCCGCTCTACAGTAGGAACTGTAACGGAAATCTATGATTACTTACGCCTGCTATTTGCCCGGATAGGAATTCCCCATTGCCCGGAATGCGGCAGGGAAGTGGTCCGTCAATCGGCACAGGAAATTGTGGACGCTGTGGAAGCTTTACCAGAAGGATCACGGCTGCTAATCCTTTCACCGCTTGTGCGCGGGCGAAAGGGAACCCACCAATCCATATTGGAAGAAATCCGTAAATCCGGCTTTGTACGCGCCAGGGTAGATGGCGTTGTTTATGAGCTGGATGAAGATATCCAAATGGACCGCTATAAGATTCATACCATTGAAGCGGTGGTGGACCGTTTGATAATTCATAAGCACGAAAACCGCGAGGATGCCAGTACTTCCCGAACCCGATTAACCGATTCGATCGAAACTGCATTGAAATTTGGGGACGGTTATCTTACGGTTAATGTAACGCCGGGCGCCTCCTCTGATTCCGTTGCTGCAGAAGAACCCCGCGATATCCATTTTTCGGAACACCTGGCATGCCCCGAACATGGTATAAGTCTGCCGGAAATCGAGCCGCGTACGTTTTCTTTCAATACGCCGCATGGCGCCTGTCCGGAATGTCAGGGTTTGGGTGGAAAATTGGAAATCGATCCAGATTTATTGATTCCGGATTCCGATTTATCAATCAATGAAGGTGCTATTGCCGCGCAGGAATGGAATGGGCCGCGTGAAGAGGGCGGTTATTACTGGCAGGCGCTCGAAGCAGCTGCTCGTGAGTTCCATATCGATCTTTCTACCCCGGTGAACAATCTGCCCAAAGAAAAATTGGACGTTATTTTATATGGCACCCGCGGGCAGGAAGTTACTATTCATTATAAAAGCGCAGAAGGGCGGCAGGCAACTTTCAAAGCCGCCTTCGAAGGTGTAATCAATAACCTTCAGCGCCGGTATAACGAAACAAATTCCGAATATATAAGAGAACGCATTTCAGAGTTCATGAGCGAGCGGGTATGCCCGAGCTGTAATGGGGCGAGATTAAGGCGGGAAGCGCTGGCGGCAACTGTGGATGGTGTGGATATCATCCAGATCACCCGCTGGCCGGTACTGCGCATTATGGACTGGGTGGAACGGCTGGCTGGACCTAACACTCCCTTAAATTCCCGCCAACAGGCAATTGCCGAACGTATTTTGAAGGAAATTTCAGCGCGCTTGGGTTTTCTGGTAAATGTTGGGCTGGATTACCTGACCCTGGAGCGCACCGCCGGGTCGCTTTCGGGCGGTGAGGCGCAGCGCATCCGCTTGGCAACGCAGATCGGCTCACACCTGATGGGTGTACTCTACGTGCTGGATGAGCCTTCGATTGGCTTGCACCCGCGTGATAATACACGCCTGCTGAATACCCTAAAAGGTTTACGCGATCTGGGTAATACCGTGCTGGTGGTAGAGCATGACGAGGAGACAATCCGTACTGCCGATTGGGTGCTGGATCTAGGCCCCGGCGCAGGGGAGCATGGCGGGTATTTGGTAAGTCAAGGACGGGTAGAAGATATCATTGACAATTCACAATCGCTAACCGGCGCATACTTATCGGGCAGGCTGAAAGTGCCCATTCCGGCAAAAAGGCGCACCGGTAATGGTAAAGTTCTAACGATAATTGGCGCACGGGAAAATAACTTAAAGAACATCGATGTGCGCATCCCGCTAGGGAAACTGGTTTGCATTACGGGAGTATCCGGTTCGGGAAAATCGACTTTAATGGTGGAAATACTTTATAAAGCGCTGGCACGGCAGCTCTATAATTCACACACAATCCCCGGAGAACACGAGCGCATCGAAGGTCTAGAACATATCGATAAAATCATCAATATCGACCAGTCACCTATAGGACGCACACCGCGTTCCAACCCAGGCACTTATACCAGCCTTTTCGACCAAATCCGCACCCTGTTTGCGGATTTACCCGAGAGCAAAGTGCGCGGATATAAGCCAGGACGTTTCTCTTTCAATGTCCACGGCGGGCGCTGTGAAGCCTGCCAGGGTCAGGGGCAACTGCGCATCGAAATGCAGTTCCTGCCGGATGTGTATGTCCCTTGTGATGTATGCCACGGAGCGCGTTTTAACCGGGAAACGCTGCAAGTGCGTTTTAAAGATTACAACATTGCCGATGTGTTGGATATGACGGTGGACCAGGCATTAGATGTATTCTCTGCGTTCCAGAGCATGGTCAACAAACTGAAGACTTTGCAGGAGGTCGGTTTGGGGTATATCCGCATTGGGCAGCCGGCGACTACTCTATCGGGCGGCGAAGCACAGCGGGTAAAGCTGGCGCGTGAGCTATCCAAGCGCTCTACCGGGCGTACTATGTATGTGCTGGATGAGCCGTCGGTGGGATTGCATGCTGCAGATGTGCATAAGCTGATCGATGTGCTGCAGCGCCTGGTCGACAGCGGCAACAGCGTCGTGATCATTGAACATAATCTGGATATCATCAAAGTGGCAGATTACTTGATTGATTTGGGACCGGAAGGCGGTGACCGGGGCGGCGAGATCATCGCCGAGGGCACACCCGAGCAGGTTGCCCAAGTTGAAACAAGTTTTACCGGGCAGTTTTTAAGGGGGGTTGTGGGCAGATAACGCACATTGATCCGCGGTTTCATTTATCGTGTTTTTTAATATATTGAATGTATCATTCATCTACCAATAATCTAAATAATTCCTCATACCCTATGATTATGAGGAGTATTTTGAATTATCTTGGTTTTTTTGGAGCCCAGGAGTATAATCGCTTCGCTATGAATACACATATTTATACGATTTCTCTCGCTGAATCGGAAACAGATTCTGATTCACCCGAAGACCATAGTTTAAAAACGCTGATTCCAACATAACCCTGGAATTTCGCGCGGTTAAATGCGCCTCCAGGGTAAATCTCAACTCTGGAGGCGCAAAATGACCTACCCCAACACGCAAGCCATTTTATCCTTGGTGCAGGATGCGCTTGAAAAAGATGATCTGAAAAAAGCCATTCAAATCCTGCAGACTCTAAAACCCGCCGATCAAGCTGATATATTTGAAGATTTGGATGACGAAGATCAAGTTTCGCTGCTTCCTAATCTTAAAACACAAGTATCCGCAGATATTCTTGAAAATATAGAAGATGAAGACGCAGCCAGGTTAGTTGCGAAAATCCCAGAGGAGACTGCCGTGCGAATCATCAATGAGATGGAACCGGACGAGGCAGCCGACTTGCTGGGTGATATTCACCCAAAACAAGCTCAATCCATTTTAGCGCAGCTTGACAACCCGGAAGAGGTACGCCCGCTTCTCATTCACCCAGATGAAAGCGCCGGCGGTTTGATGACCTCCGAGTTTTTAGCTCTGCGCCGACGTATGACCGTGAGAGATGCATTACAGGCAGTACGCTCTTGGCAGCCTGATAAAGATCAGATTTACTATTTATTTGTTGTCGATGCAAATTTAAAATTATGCGGCGTCGTCAGCCCCCGGCAGCTGATTATCGCTGAACCGGATACGTTGATTATGGATATTATGGACCCTGATGTTATCTCGGTTAAAGCAGGCATGGATCAGGAAAAAGTAGCCGAGTTGATGCTGCGTTACGACTTATTAGCCTTGCCGGTAGTGGATGAAAATAATGTTTTACTGGGCATTATCACCATTGATGACGTGATGGATGTGGTAGTCGAAGAAGCCACTGAGGATATTCAAAAATTGGGTGGTGCCCAACCGCTTGATGAGCCATATCTGTTGACAAACGCTGCTTCGATATTCAAGAAACGAATTAGCTGGTTATTGTTATTATTTGTTACCGAAAGCCTTACCGGAACCGTATTACGACATTTTGAGGGAGAACTTGAAGCTGTTGTAGCACTCTCGTTTTTCATTCCTCTCCTGATTGGCACTGGCGGTAATGCCGGCTCACAAACTACCAGCACTATTATCCGCGCCTTAGCAGTAGGGGATATGGAGATTGGTGATGCCCTAAAAGCGATATGGCATGAAACCAGAGTTGGGTTATTATTGGGAACGGCAATGGCAGGGGTGGCATTCATCCGCGCTCTAACCTGGGGCAGCCCCAGCACATTATCGATTACTGTTGCGCTGGCTATTTTTGTTATTGTTGTGTGGGCTAATTTGCTAGGGGCTGTGTTGCCCACACTGGCTTCGCGGTTTAAAATCGACCCGACGGTAGTCTCCGGACCAGTAATGAGCACATTGGTAGATGCAACTGGCTTGTTTATATATTTTACGATTGCTAAAGCGGTATTAGGAATCTGATATCAAGGATGGCGGATAGAGCGATGAAAAGAAACCAGCAAATCTTTCAGACCCATCAGCGTGGGGGGCGTTTGTTTACCTGGGGGGATATTACCGCTTTCATATTGATCGTCATATTATTTTATTTTGGCATTAGATTAGCATTTAATGCCCCAGAAGTTGTATATGGCCCTTCAATTTCATTAAAGCCTACAGCGTTACCCTGGTATACAGCCTTGTCTATAGGACGTATGCTTGCTGCATATTTACTTTCATTATTATTTACATTGGTCTATGGACGCATTGCAGCATATAACCAGCAAGCTGAAAAGTTACTCATGCCGCTGTTAGATGTCCTTCAAAGTGTACCCATATTATCTTTCTTGCCGGTTGTGTTGTTAAGTCTGAGTGCGTTACTGCCCCAAGGTATTGCTGCTGAATTGGCATCAATAGTACTTATCTTTACGAGTCAGGCTTGGAATCTTACATTTTCCTGGTACCAGTCTTTATCCACCATACCCAAAGAGCTTCGCGAAGCGAGCAATATTTTTCGCTTGAATACATGGTTAAGATTTAAAAACCTTGAATTGCCATTTGGAATGATTAGTTTGGTGTGGAATAGTATGATGTCATGGGCGGGCGGCTGGTTCTTTTTAATGGCTGCAGAGATTTTTACGGTAGGGTCTCGTGATTTTCGTTTGGCAGGATTGGGAGCTTATTTATACGAAGCGGCTAATCAAAATGACTATACGGCAATTGCTTGGGGGTTGGGTGTGTTAATTTTTACAGTGGTGGTCATGGATCAATTAGTATGGCGCCCTTTGATAGTTTGGTCGGAGCGGTTTAAAGTAGAAATGGTTGATACAGATATTATGCCATCATCGTGGTTTTTTGATTTGACAGGAAATG
>JAAZNS010000183.1 GCA_012798185.1 Chloroflexota bacterium
CTAGATCCCGCCGTAATAACAAAAGTGTAATATCATCAAACTGGGGGGCTTCCCCCACGAATTCTTGAACCTTTTTAAGGATGACGCTTTGAAGTTCATGTGCTGGTAATCCTGGATTTTGCAGGATAGTTTCCACCAAACGCTCTTCTTTGAAAAATTCTTCATCGGCGTTCATCGCATCGGGAATACCATCCGTATATAAAACCAATAGATCGCCCGGTTGGATTTGAATACTTGCTTGTTCCCATAAGGCATTTTCTTCGATTCCTATCGGCATTCCAGTCGATTTCAAAGAAGTAACCGCCTTGCCATCAGCATAACTAAAAAGGTAAGGTGGATTATGCCCGGCATTAACGTAAGTCATTATTCCAGTGTTCTGGTCTAAAACGCCATAAAATGCTGTAATAAACAGATTGGCGCGAGCATCTTGCAGAATACGCTCGTTTGCCGAAAAAAAGATAACCTCCGGCGGGGAATCGGCATATTCGATTGCATAAGTCCGAATAAGCGTGCGGCTTAACGCCATATAAAGCGCTGCACCCAATCCTTTGTCAGCCACATCTGCCACCAGAATGCCGATTTTGCTTTCAGGCAGCGGAATAAAATCGAAATAATCGCCGGATGTTTCCCGCGCTGGTAGTAAAGTAACTGCCAGCTCCCATCCGTTTAATCTGGGCATCTCATTTGGCAAAAAGCTGGACTGTATCTTTCCTGCAAAAGCAATTTCCTGGGCGGCGCGTTGATATTCAAGCGTCTCTTGATAAATTTGAGCCTGGTGCAATGCAGAAGCCACCTGATCTGCCAGGGTTTTTACCGCCGGAAAAAGTGCTGTCAGTGCCTGCCGATCCCAGGGTTGAGCCAAACTGCGCAGCTCAATATAGATGCAACCAATTGGATCACCGCTTTCTAAATCAAAAATTGCTGCAGTTACCACTGGGTCATGCATTTGATTTTCTGGATTCCAGGGTAAGCTTTCCTTGCTCACATAAGCATTCACCCTCGCTTCTTTGCACACCCATGCGTGGATTTGTTTTAGATCCAATTGCCAATCTTCTGGTTTTTTCAATAAGATAGAATTCCCTTGAAGACCGATAGCAATACGAGCTGAAGGAAACATAGCTGCAACATGTTCTTCTAAAAGTTGCGGCAGCGTAGATGCATCTGGGGGCGAATTGAGAATTTCCCGGCTGAGGTGCTCCAATTGACGGAGCTGTCGTGCCTGCTGGCGGCTTGTTTCTACTGCCCAACTCAATCGCCGCGTCAGGTATGCTACCAGTAATAAACCTATAATAAAATATATGTCTATTAAAATGCCGTTCTGTACATATAACCCTGCCACTAATATTGAAAAGGGATGGGCTAAATGAGGCAATCCAAATGCTAGTAAAAAGAATTTTCCTAACGGAAGTATTGATTCACCTTCTGAAAATCGTTTCTGCATCCAAAAAACGTAGAGAATATACCCGCTATAAATGAGCATCGTACAAATGAAATAAACCACCAAAGTGGCAAAAACAATCAAGATCACTCTTGGGGTTAAAGAAGATATCGGAAAAATGCCTCCCCACCTTTGATAAAAAAACAGTGCAATCAAATATGCCAGGCTAAGCGCTGCCAAGTCCATCGAAAAATTACGCAGTATACTCCACCTGGATGAAACGGCGCGAGATTCCATCCAATTCTTGATAAATCTTGCTGCCCTCCAAAGTATGGAAATCCATAATGCTGATGGTCCGAATAATAGAATTGCAGACCATTGGATCACGCTTGAAATCGATCCGTCCGCGCTGCCATACCGATCAGCGCGAATTTCAATGATGATAAAATAACTGATCATCTCAAAAAGAAAAGTTACAAACGCTAAAAAAAGTAATGGTTTCCACTCACGGGTGAGTATCGCTGTATCGGTAACAAAAATCAGCCAAATTATCCCACCCATAGCCAAAATGAAAGAAAATAAGAATGCGATCACCTCGCCAACCCCCCTTAACCGGTGTTGCTCATCCATGTCTTCTAAATCCGGCCAAAATTTTCTGGCAATCACATACAATAGGTTTTGCATTGCAAAGATTATATCAGAACGGGGCTTGCTGAAATAATCGTTATCGGGTATACCAATTCTATGCATAACCGCCGCCAATCCCTTAACAAAAAATACTTGCAATTTTTAGGCTTCTTGCTTTGGTCGATCTTATTCGCAATTACATATTGCCAATCGCCGCTTTTTACCTCCAACCAGAACCAATATTTTTTGCATGGAATGGCTCATGCCAAAATCGGTTTTCTGGATCGGGATTGGCTGGCAAATACAGCTGATCCTACCCCGGTTTTTAATAAGTTTATCGAATTGACTTATCGAATTCTTAATTGGGAGCCAATTTTCTATGGCTATTATGCGTTATTGATGGGAATATATTTTTATAGTCTTTATGGTATTGCCCGGTCGTTATTCTCTATTGAGAAATCCCTATCACACAAGTTGTTCTTTATTGCAAGTTTTTTCTTGATCCATTCAGCAGGATTAAGGTTTGTTTTATCGAGGTTGATTGGAATTAATTGGACATATATCCTGGAAGACGGTGTTGCAGATCAGCGAATGCTGGGCAGCGTGTTTCAACCCAGCACGTTTGGGGTATTCCTGCTTTTATCTATCTATTTATTTCTTAATAATCACAAATATCTGGCAGTTGCCAGTGCTTGTCTAGCAGCTATTTTTCATCCTACCTATCTGCTCAGCGCAGCGCTTCTAACCTGTTCTTATATTGTATTAATTTATCGCGAATCAAGGGAGATCAAACAAACGGCAAGTTTAGGATTGATGGCATTGATACTGGTTTCTCCTATTGTTTACCGATCCTTTTCGATTTTCACTGGCGATGATGCGTTTTTAGTGGAAAAAGCCCGCCAGATTTTAATAACATTTCGCATACCGCATCATGCCATCGTAAGTCAATGGTTCGATGCAACCGCAATTGTAAAAATCCTATTCATGCTGCTTGCCTTATGGATTATTCGGAATAAATCTGTTTTTACGATTTTATTGATTCCATTTTGCACCGCGGTTGTGCTTACAATAATTCAGGTTATTTTAAAGAATCAAGCTTTAGCTTTATTATTCCCTTGGAGAGTATCCATATTTTTAGTGCCGATTTCTGTGACGATTTTAGTCGCACACTATGGTAGCTTATTCATCGATGAAATTACCATAGATGCCTCACAAAATCAACGTATTATTAATTGGTGCTCCATGGCACTGATATCTCTGGCGGTCATTAGCGGAGCAAGCCGCTTTACCCTAGATTTGATAAGGAAAGAGAATATTCCCGAACGTGCACTTTTCACATACGTATTATCGCATATACAATCAACCGATTTATATCTTACACCCTCTAAAATGCAGGATTTCAGGCTGGAGACTGGCGCTCCAGTGTTTATTGATTTCAAATCAATCCCCTATAAAGAAACCGATGTTATCGAATGGTACCGCAGGATAACCTTAAACAACCATTTCTATCAGGATATGGATTGCAGCATACTTTCTTCACTGATAAAGCATGAGCGTATCACCCACATTGTCATTGATACTTCGTCCCAATTTGAGGGTTGTCCATTCATATCCCTGCAATATCAAGATGCAAATTTTCAAATATTTCGGGCGGGTAATTAATACGCGAATCATAATACCATCCAGTCAGCAAAGGGTGATGCGCCTCAAGCTAAACCCTGCCTAGGAGGTCTTGAAACCGAATAAGGCACCCAAATATGAAATTAACCCGCAGTCCCAATGCTTTCTGGATTGCCCAGAACTTGATTTGTAACAATTGGGTATAAACCAATAATTATTGAAAATGTGCCGAATTCTATAATGAGTAAAACAGAGCTTAATCAGTAAGTATGATTTTCATCAAGAGAAATATTCAAAAGCATTGTGCTTTTCTTTTGCTCTGTACATGGCAATATCTGCATTTTTAAACAAACTGCTGCTATCTTCACCGCTAATTGGGTAAACACTGATGCCAATGCTGGCTGTAATAGAATATTCAGCGCCGGAAAGTATGAAAGGCTCGGCAATCGTTTTTAATATTTTTTGCGCTACCAGCGTAGGGTTATGTGCATCGACCAAATTTTCAATGAGTACAGTAAATTCATCGCCCCCCAAACGCGCCACCGAATCGCTCATGCGAACACAATTCTGTAAGCGTTTAGCAACTATCTGTAAAACCTCATCACCCTGCGAATGCCCGAGCGAATCATTGATCGATTTAAATCCATCTAAATCAAGTAACATCACTGCCACCATCCACCGATCACTGCTGCCGGCTCGGTTGCGCCTGGCTCTCATTAACGCCTGTTCCAAACGGTCATAAAATAATTCCCGGTTAGGCAAGCCGGTTAAAGGATCGTGATTTGCCAAATGACGCAGCCGTTCTTCAGATTGTTTTCGAGAGCTGATATCAGTGAATATGGCAATATAATTAGATAATTCCCCAGCATCATTCTTCACAGTACTTATCGTAACCCATTCGGTATAGATTCCGCCATCTTTCCGCCGATTCCAAATCTCCCCCTGCCAGCGCCCTGTGATGGCAACCGAATGCCATGTTTGGCGGAAAAATTCGCTATCTCGCCGATCGGAATGAAACTCCAGGGCATTTTTACCAAGCACCTCATTCAAATGATACCCGGTGATATCTGTAAATGCCTGATTGGCTGAGATAATGCAAGAATTTGCATCGGTAATGAAGATTCCTTCGGCTGTGGTTTCAAACACTTGCGCACTGAGCCGTAAACGCTCTTGAATCTCCCTTTGTTCGGTGATATCTCTCACGATGACCATGTGCACTGATTCATTCTGCCACTCGGTCGGCACAATATACATTTCAGCAAATAACGGTTTCTCATTTGCACGGGTAATTTCAATCTGCATTTTGCCATTGTTTACTAATGGATACTGAAACTTTGTGCCGATCAGACCGCCTCGAGTTGATCCGAATATGGCTTCTGCATATACATTGGCATGGCGGATTACACCATTTTCGCCAACGATTAGAATTCCATCGACAATCTGCTCGATTATCTTTTGTAAGCTGGCTTCGGTAGCTAACAGACACTTTAGAAAACGGCGTTTTTCGACTGCACAAATTACCGATCTAGAGAAAATATCCCCTTGCAAATACTCCCGGGGTATACAATCCTCGACCTTCTTTTTTATGTCTTGACCGATTCTTTGTTTGGTTTCTTGATTAATCAAAAGGATTATTGGAAGGGTGGGAGATATTTTCCTCACTTCATCGATCAATTCCTCCTCTCTTTCCTGGCAGAAATTCGAATCGATGATAAATACATCAAAAGACTCCGATTTGATTTTTTCTAACGCATCGTTAAAATCTTCAGTGGGTTGTAACGTGAAATCGCCAATTTCTCCATTGAACAACATGTTGCTCAAAAGAGATACTTCTTCGGAATTTCGATTCAGTAATAGAATTTTAGCATTTTGGCTGGTCATGGATTATTCAATTAATGCCTTTCAACGCAGTGAATACCCCACATGCCATATCGATGAATTCGGGGATACTTTACTTTCGGTTGCAAGATTTTTACCAAAAAATATATAAATTAGGATTACTCAGCCAGCCGGGGTGGAATTCCGAATTTGAGGCACTTTAGGATGGTTCGGTCATAACCAGAAAGTTTTCATAGGTATATCATTCACCGCCTATCAACCTAAAAAATGCCTCAACCACTTTGGGCTCGAAATGGGTACCAGAATTACTATGAATATACTCCAACGCTTCATTCTGACTCAAAGCAGGTCGGTATGGACGATCAGAGGTTATTGCATCATAAACATCGACAACAGCAAATATTCGCGCTGCGAGAGGGATTTGCGTACCCTTTAAATTGCGAGGATATCCACTGCCATCCCATTTTTCATGATGACAATGGGGAATGTCGAGCGCCTGGCGCAGGTACGGGATAGGATGAAGAAGTTTATACGCATATACCGGGTGCTGCTTCATAATAATCCATTCGCTTTCAGTTAATTTACCCGGTTTTAATAAAATACTATCTGGTATCGCCATTTTTCCAATATCATGTAATAGTGCCCCTCGACGGATATTCATTAGTTCTTTTCCGGTAATCCCTAAATAGTTCGCCAAATCAAGTGTCATTTGTACCACCCGTTGAGTATGTCCCTCTGTTTCCTGATCGCGTAAATCCAAAGCGCGCGACCAGCCCTCGATTGTAGCATCATATGACATCGACAATTCGATATTTGCACGTTGAACATCTGCAAATAAGGTGGCGTTATCGATGGAAATTGCTGCTTGTGAAGCCAGGGTTTCGAAGAAATTACGCCATTCCGGATTTATATATAATTTTTCCCGGTTAAATAATTCAAGCACACCCTTAACCTGACCTTTTGCGATCAAAGGTACAGCAATATGCATAACATAACCTGCTTCTGCTAGAAACGAATCATCCGGGCATCCGGGCAATTCACAAGCGATAATTTCCATCGAAGTCGATGCTTCTGATGCTAACCCCCCAACACGGCGAGAGCGATACTTTTTAAGGACATCAGGAGGGAAACCTTTCCCCGTAGAAAATTCCAAGGTTTGAGAAGTATTATTAAATAACATCACTGCTGCAGCGTCAATATTTAATTGGGTAATTATTTGATCCAATAAAACATTCAAAGTTACATTTAAATCCATGCTGCCGGTAATTGCATGGTCAATGGCTTGAAATGATGTAAGCTGCCGTAATTGAAGCACCGTTTTTTCATATAATGAAGCGCGCTGTAAAGCATTAGCAGCAATATCTGCAATTGCTTCTAATATACGAATTTCATCTGCCTCGAACTTATTTTCCCTAATCACCCATAATACACTGATCACTTTTCCAGAAGATGTTAACGGAATACAAATTCCCCCAGCAGGACCAGTTACGATACCTGGCAGGTAATTTTTGATTTCGTGTACAACATCCTCACCAACGCAGGTTTCACCTGTATTAAAAACCTTTCCGATAATCCCTTCTCCTTTACGCAGGCGAATTTCTTTTGTTTCGTGTGGAATGTCTGATGTAATATTTAAAATGATTTCATCAGTGTATGGATCAAGGCTGGCAAAGTTTGTATGTTTTGCATTGACTAATTTCATCACCTGAGTGAGAATGACCGGCAGCACTTCTACTGAAGTATCGGCTGTCCTTAATGCCTCCCCCACTGCTGTAATTGCTTCCAGCTCACGCTGACGTTGTATGCGCGCAGTTATATCGGTAAGCGTGCCTTGATAATAATCAATTTCCCCTTGCTCATTACGGTGCACTTGAACATTATTCAATATTACTAATTCTTTTTTATTTTTGGTTTTAACCCTCATCTCATAGCTTGAAAGCTCGCCCGTTTCCTCCAATAAGCGTTTCCAAATTTCTCTATCATGTGCATTCACCCACCAGTCTGATTCCGCATTGGTTTGGAGCAATTCTTCCATAGAATCATATTCCAGCATTTTCACCAATGCAGGATTAACCGCTAATACTTTCCCATCGGGTGTCGTACGGCATACACCATCAAGAACATTTTCAAACAAGGAACGATATTTAGCTTCAGATTCGCGCAAGGCTTGCTCAGCTTGTTTTCGTTCGGTAATATCGCGCCCCACGCCAAGAATTCCCTCTGGTTTTCCTTTTGCGTCTCTGGTAACAACAAAAATAAATTCACTCCAAAAGGTTGTGCCGTCTTTACGATATAATTCGAGCTCTACTGTTTGGCTTAATTTCAAATTGGGCTTTGATAATTTTTCGGGAGTGAGATTTTCATCAATGATTTGGGTTACCAACTTTACAGAATCGGGTGTAAGGTGCTGCTCGAAACTCATCGAATTGATCTCATCGAGCGAAAAACCCCGCAGCCGTAACATGGATGGACTGGCATATATCGTTTTCAAATCCATATTTACGTAAAGTATCATTTCACTCATGTTATCGGTGATTAAACGATACTGTTCTTCGCTCTGTCTAATTTTGGTATGAAATCTTGCATTTTGTATTGCGACAGCTGCATGTGCAGAAAGCATTTCGAGCAGCAATTGATCTTCACTTGTATATGCTCCTTGGCTGTAAGATTGCGCAGAAAGCATACCGATCATCTTATCTCCCAAAACCATCGGAACTGCAATTATCGATCGTACATAATCGCTGTTTCCAAAATGAATGGCACGAATTTCATGTTCTGGTGTGAAATCGTTGATCAGCAACGGCTTTCTCGAAGTGCTTACATAACTGGTTAACCCTCCTCCTGAGGGGATTCGCTTTTTCGGCCAACGCCCTTCTTTATCGATCAGATACACTGCGTCATATTCATTATCATTTTCATTGAATAACGATATTACAAACGCTTCTACCGGCATGAGTTTTTCTGCTGCATGATGAATGGCTGAATACACTTGCTCCAAGTCCAGGCTTACACGAGCAATCTCCTGGCTGACCTGGTAGAGCACTTTTAATCTTTCTTCCATGCGTTGGCTGGTTTTTTCAGCGATGAGTTTTTCTTTTAGTAATTTCTGCTCGAGCAACGCATTTCTTACCGCTGTTCCTAAACGTGCAGGGCGATCTTTGAGTATATAATCAACGGCACCTTGTTTAATTGCCTTAACTGCCAGATCTTCTCCCATCGTCCCGGATATTAAAATAAACGGGATTTCTATTCCGTGATCTTTTAGATATTCCAATGCGCGCAGACCGTCATATTGCGGCATCGAATAATCCCCGATAATAAGATCCAGAGAAGGATCAAGCGCTGAAATAAATTCAGCTTCGGTTTCAACTCTTTTCCATTCGACGTCAAATCCTTCATGTTTTAGTCTCATAACGATCAAATCAGCGTCATCTTGTGAATCTTCAAGTATGAGCAAGCGAAGTGCTTCTTCCATGAGCTACCTCTTACTATCTTCCCAGAGCATATACACTCGAACTTTCAAATAACCCTTATCTTCCTATATATTTTTATTTTCCAATGAAAAATAAAACACTGCTCCGTGATCCAAAGAAGCATCTGCCCAAACTCTTCCTCCGTGACGGTGAATGATCCGTTTAACGGTAGCTAATCCAATTCCCGAACCAGGGAAATCATTGATACTGTGTAAACGTTGAAATGCGCCAAATAATTTATCGGCATAATTCATATCAAAACCAACTCCATTATCGCGCACATAAAACACTTTTTCACCATTCTCTTGAAAACAGCCAAACTGGATAGAAGCGATTTCTCTAGTACCAGTAAATTTCCAGGCGTTTTGCAATAAATTCCCGACTGCCACTTTGAGTAAATTTGTATCACCATACACTTTCAACCCCTCCTGAATATCCCATTGAACCACCCGGTCCGGCTGGCTATTTTGTAATTCGTCGCGAATCCCATATGCGATTTTCGTAAGATCGACCATTTCCAAATTGAATTCTTGTCGTGTTACTCTGGATAACTTTAATAAATCGGTGATTAAATTATCCATCCTTTTTACACCCGCCCTAATCCGTTCAAGATAATGCAAACCTTCGCCTTCCAAGTTTCTATAATATTCACTTTCCAATGCCTGGCTAAAGCCATCGATAGCCCGCAACGGTGTACGTAAATCGTGAGAGACCGAATAAGCAAAGGATTCTAATTCCGAAAGGGTATTATTTAACTGCTCTGTACGAATCGCTACACGCTCTTCCAATTCCAGATTAAGCAATCGGACTTCCTGTTCGGCTTTTTTTCGTTCTGTAAGGTCAGTGATAAATGCATAATAATAATCGGGATTCCCCTTTTCATCTTTCATCAAGTGAACTAATAATTCAACAGGTACTCTAGTGCCGTTTTTCCTTAAAAGTTCCTTCTCATAGCGCACCGATTGTTCGTTTTCGTTTAATAAGGCTAATTGATCTTTTTCTATTTGGTGCCAATCCGGCGGAGTAATATCATCAAGCCAGGAAACTCTTTGAAATTCTTCTTGAGAGTATCCCAATAAGTTGCAAAAAGCCGCATTGAAATTCCCCATCCTGCCATCCGGGTAACCGGTAGCAAAGGGTTGAGAAGCATTTTCCAATATTTCAGCTAGTTTGCGTTCACGTGCCATTGAGTTCTTCAATGCCGCTTCGGCTTTTTTCCTTTCGGTTACGTCAGCGAACAAAGCTGCAAATTGATTTTTACATGGACTAAACGCAACAACCTCGAAGTACTTATCCAGAGATCGAGAATAATTTTCGAATCGGGCAGATTCCCCTGTAAGTGCCACATTTCCATATATCTCAATCCATTCCGGTTCTACATCCGGCATGACTTGATAAACGGTCTTTCCAATTATGTCTTTTTCGACCAGTCCGGTCAATTTTTCAAAAGCCGGATTAACTTCTAAAAACCGGTAATTGATCGGTTTCCCCGCCTCATCGCAGATAATTTCATGCAAAGCAAATCCATCAAGCATTGTGTCAAATAACTGCCGATAACGCTGTTCACTCTCCCTTAAAGCGATTTCCCCTCGCACCCTCTCTGTTTCATCCCTGCCGTATAAATTTACATAATTCGATTCAGGAATAGATGCAAAGATAATCGAATAGACGTTGTCACCAATATTGATGTCATGTTCACATTGGCAGCGGTCTGTAAGACATTTTTGAACAACATTTTGAAATTCTTCAGGAATTAAATCCCCAACTTTACACTGCCAATGATCCAAAATTTGCTGGCTGGCTGAATTGGCATAAATTAATTTCCCGTCGAATGATATCCTCATTACTGCATTTGGATTCTCATTTGGAAATTTTGCCAAGTTTTTTATTTCTTCATCCGCCAATTTAATTTTTTCTAATGAACGATACAGTGAAAGATTGGCATTATCGCGAGCGCTGGCAAATAACCAGGCGGTTAAGGCTAAAATTAAAAACGCAATCCAGGCGAGAAAATTGGGGAACGTATGCAGATAGACAATATCCAAAAAAGATACCGCAAAACTGCTGATGCCTGCCATTACAAAACTCGCCCAAGGGCGGTATAACACGCTGGAAATCATGATAGGAAGGGTAAAAAATATTAAAGTTCTGCCTTCAGCCACCTGTTCCGGCACATCTGAAATGACAACGGTAACCACCAAAAATAATAAGAATAAAATGCTGGCAGCATCCACCGATATCCAGCGTTTTAATATGAATACCACGGCAATACAAAGAAGCATGAAACATGTGCTTATATATATATCTTGAATTTCCGGATCCAGTTTCGTGCTTAGAGGAAAGAATATCAGGATATAAATGATCAAAAAAACACTTATAATAGTAAAAACGATTAAAAATATATTGAGTAAACGTGACCGCAAGGCTGTATACTTTTGATCATAACTTATCCCCCAATCTTTCTTACCAAAAGAATCCATATCTTCGCTTCTCCAACCAATTAAAATACCAATATCTTATGGGATATTTATTAATGATACCAAGTAATATTTCAGTCATTACTCAACCACTTTGGGTGAGTTTCAGACTTCTTTAAGAACAGCCGCTCAAATTAGGGTGTTTTTCACTATAATCTAAGTAATTATATATTTTACTATTATTAATGCGATTTTTCGCAATCGTTATCACTTGTTTGCTATTGTGTCAGGAAGAAACCCGTACACATTGCTTTCTCAAGTTCAATTCCTTTAATTTTTTTTACCTATATATTATATTAAACGTCCAGATCGGGATTGATTACAATTATAATATTAGGGAAATTTAAACTTAAATATGACGATTTCCTCTATTAACATCGACTAACCTTAGTTTTCAAGATAAGAGAACTCTCATCAAATTTTATGAATCTGATAGCTCAAGATAGAACATCGCTATCTTTCCGTTTTTTCAATGATATATAAATCATAATTATGATAGTTTTTGCCATTGCTTGAGAGGCGTAGAAAGCTGTGTTCAATTATCCTCCAATTAAGTTCATTGGAGGTATAGATGTCTTTCCAAATAAAAAAGATATGGCTCATTTCACTTGCTCTTGGCTGGCTTTGGGATTTTCTATTTTGGAAACATATTCCTGGAATATCATTTGCGATTTATGTGATCCTCTGCATACTGGCTGGATTTTCTCTAATAGTTTTTAATAGACAAAAAATATCCAGAAATTCCATTGGCTTGCTCATCACGATTTTCATATTCTCAATGTTTACGTTTATTCGACAAGAACCATTGAGTCTTCTACTGTCAATAGGGTGCACATTGCTATTAATGCAAATCATGGCTATGACTTTTATAAATGGCAAATGGCTATCTTTCGGTTTGGCGGATTATGGTTTAGGGTTTCTTCGTTTATGGAAGAGTGTGATTATCCACCCTGCTACACCGAATTCTTTAGTTTCAGAAATTGGTCATGAAATAGACAAAAAATCCGCCTCTCATCAGATACGGCAGGTAGTGCGCGGCATAATTCTTGCCATACCAATTTTGATCATCTATTCCATTTTGCTTAGCTCGGCTGATCTCGTTTTTGCTCAGAAAATGAGTTCAATTTTTGAATTATTCAGTTTGGATAAAATTCCTGAATATCTGTTAAGAATGATTATGATATGTTTCGTCGCTTATGTACTGATGGGTGTATATCAACATGCGATTGAGAAAAGCCGGCTAACCACTTTGATAAACGAAAATAATCCTGCATTTAAAGCCTTTTTAGGATTTACAGAGTCAACCATTGTGATTGGCAGTGTTGTATGCCTATTCACTGCATTCGTTGTTATCCAATTCCAATATTTTTTTGGCGGGCAAACCAATATCCATATCGACGGATACACATATTCAGAATACGCACGCCGTGGTTTTGGTGAATTATTAATCGTTGCGGTTTTTTCTTTGTTGCTGCTTCTTGGATTAACTTATATTGCAAAACGCGATAACACTAAACAACGGAGGGTCTTTTCCGGTTTAGCTTCGATCATGGTGGCACTGGCTGGAATCATGCTGATTTCTGCGTTTCAAAGGCTCTTGCTGTATGAATCTGCCTACGGTTTCACACGTTTACGAATTTTCACTCACGTATTCATGATCTGGCTGGGGATATTGATGATCATCACAATTTTATTGGAAATTTATAACCGCTTTCGTTTTTTTACCAACGCAGCATTGCTTGTCACGCTGGGATTTGCACTATCAATCAATTTCCTTAATGTCGATTCCTTAATTGTTCAGCGCAATGTCCAGCGTTCGACATACGGTGAAGAAATCGATACCACTTACCTTGCCTCACTTTCAACCGATGCAGTTCCAAAACTAGTATCATTATTTCAGTCTCCCGCCTTTTCCATAGACACTCGCGATGCGCTGGGGGCTTCTTTGGCGTGCATGATCCAGATAAAACCATCGATACAAATGCCCATTGAGGATTGGCGATCATTTCAGTTATCCCATTGGAAAGCGGAACACGCCATTAGTCTTGTAAGCGATCGATTGAAAGAGTATAAAGCCAAATACAACGATACAGGCTGGCAAATTACCAGTCCCAAAAATCGGATTTTTTTCTGCCAATCAGCATGGCGAATAGACTAGGAAATCCTTAAAAAGGAAACCGATATTCAAAATGAGTGTTATATATCAAAGAAATTGATCGGTATTCTTTTCGGAATGTGGTGAGGAATCTACAACTTTTTATATGAAAGCAACGTATTATTAACTAAACGGGTTTTTCCACCAAAACCTGATTGGTTAATATAATCAAAACCACAAATTGAGAAACATCTACAATTGGGAGAGAGATCAACCATGAAAATATACTTATTGATGCTGTTTGCTAATTTCTTGATTGCCTCTCTTTATATTGCGATGCTGATCTTCTACACATTCAAGCGGATATTTACACGCATTAAAGGACGATTTTCTCTCGGAGAATCTTAATTCGGAAATTTAAAATAAGAAATAAAGAGAGAAAAAAGTTTATTATTTATTTCGGCAAATTTTTAACCACACC
Organism: Chloroflexota bacterium; assembly: GCA_012798185.1. Lineage (GTDB taxonomy): Bacteria > Chloroflexota > Anaerolineae > Anaerolineales > UBA4823 > JAAZNS01. The sequence goes on from JAAZNS010000183.1 coordinate 13,991, forward strand.
TTTTAATAACGACCAAAAATTTACTTGCACACCACAAAAATTCCACCGCCCATCCCTTCTCCCTCAATACTTGCATGAGGGGAAGGAATGGGAGACTAAGGAGAACGTCTAAAAAACCGAGTTTTTTGTGGTGTGACTATGCCACGCGATTTTCCGCCATTACCAATGATTCGACCGGCGTTTGTAGGTAATCCATCCACTCCGTGCAGCGCGGATGCTCACCGCGCAGAACTTGATGAAATACCTTTTGCACTGCCTTGGTGATAGGACCAGTTTTCCCATCGCCAATCTTTCTGAAATCTATTTCGCGTAACCCGATGCATTCTGCAGCTGTGCCACATACAAATACTTCATCAGCGATGTATAGCTGATCACGGGAAATCTGCTGTTCTACCACATTAATACCCAATTCGTCGCACAATGTTACGATTGAATCCCGCGTAATCCCCATCAAGACTGGCGCGGTGGGCGGTGTATAGATTACCCCATTTCGAACAACAAATAGATTTTCCCCAGTGCATTCTGCCACATAACCTTGTGGATCGAGCAAGATCGCTTCGTCAAATCCCAATCGGACCGATTCGGTTTTCGCTAATACGCTATTGGAATAATTTCCGGTAATCTTGGCTTTGGTCATCATCACATTGGGGTGATGACGGGTAAAGGAAGAAATATTCGCCCGAATTCCCTCATTCAAAGCCTTCTCTCCCAGGTAATTTGCCCACTCCCAAACAGCGATAGCTACGCCTACTTTTCCAGAGTCGACTGTTAAATTCCAACCGCCATCGGTTAAATACATTACCGGACGGATATAACAGGATTCAAATCCATTAACCGAGATGGTGAGTTTAATGGCATCCATGATTTCTTTTTCGCTATAGGGGATATCACGGAAACCAAAAACACGCGCAGAATTAAATAATCGCTGCACATGTTCTTTATTACGGAAGACTGCCGGTCCTTGTTTGGTAGGATAGCAGCGTATCCCCTCGAAAACCCCAGCCCCGTAGTGCAACGCTGGGGTAAGAAAATGTATGGTAGCTTTATCAAAATCCACCAGTTCGCCATTCATCCATATATACTTAGATTCGATGCCCATTAGATTGCTCCTAACCTTTTATATAATTGCTGTGATGAAAATTCATCAAAATAATCGAGACTCCTGCTTATGCGAAGCGAAGGGACGTGGTCATGTAATCCAGGATGGTACGAGAGCCCTTCGCTGCGCACAGGTCAGAAATCTCATGAACAGTTATTTTTACATTTCTTCAAAATAAGCGAATATTCCTGCTATCCTGCCTTTCGTTTTATTTTTTCCAAAATTCCATTTATCCTGATTTCCTAATTAATAAATTATTTCATATTAGTTCGCCTGTAAATTTTTAATGACCTCAACAGTAAATTCCCGGGTATTGTATTGTCCTCCCAAATCGGGTGTGCGAATTCCACTGGCAATCGTTTGTTCAACAGCCTTTTCCAAAGCAGCTGCCTCTGCATCCAAACCTAGTGAATATCGCAATAACAATGCAGCGGATAAAATCGTACCGGTAGGATTAGCTATCCCTTTTCCAGCGATATCGGGTGCTGAGCCGTGGATTGGTTCATACAACCCCAGGGGTTTTCCAAAAGAATTCGAATGATTACCCACAGAAGCAGATGGAAGAATGCCCATTGAACCAGCCAGTATTGAAGATTCATCAGTCAAAATATCTCCAAACATATTCTCGGTTAAAATGACATCGAATAACTCCGGGCGTGTAACCAGATACATGGCTGCAGCATCCACCAGAATGTGCTCCAGGGTTATTTCAGGATAATCTTTTGCCACACGGTTGACCGTTTGCCGCCACAAACGCGAACATTCCAAAACATTCGCTTTATCTACCGAGGTTACCTTGCGGCGCCGTTTTCCAGCAAGATCAAAAGCCAATCGGGCAACCCTTTCGATCTCACCTGCCGAATAGGTCATACTATCGACAGCTTTTTCTTCCCCATTCTCAAAATAACGCCTTTTCGGCTGCCCAAAATATAACCCTCCGGTCAGCTCTCTTACAACCAACACATCTACCCCTTTCAAACGCTCCGGTTTCAATGGAGAAGCCTCGATTAAGTCAGGGTTAACTTTTACAGGGCGAAGATTACCAAAAAGCTCCAAGGCTTTTCGAAGTGATAGAAGCCCCTGTTCAGGCCGAAGTTTAGCATTTGGGTCATCCCATTTCGGTCCACCCACTGCTCCCAGCAGGATGGCATCTGCATTATGGCAGGCATGAATTGTTTCTTCTGGTAAAGGCAAGCCATATGTATCCAAAGCAATTCCGCCGATGGCGCATTCTTTTGTAACGAGATCAAGCTTATACAAAGCAGCAAGCTTTTGTAACACTTCAACCGTTGCTGAAACAATCTCAGGACCTATGCCATCGCCAGGCAATAAAACCAGGTTAGCTTTCATCAAACAGCCACCTCCTCGCTATCATGGCTGGAACCGTTCAATAATGCATATTCCATGCTGTCAGCAATCGCCCGCCAGCTAGCATCGATTATGTTGGTACCCGCCCCCACCGTACTCCAGCGGTGTGTGCCATTCTTGGTATCAATCAACACCCTCACCGCAGCTGAAGTGCCGTTCTCGCTATCTAATATACGCACCTTGTAATCATCCAGGCGGATGGATTCTAGTTTAGGATAAACGCCCACCAAAGCCTTGCGTAATGCCGAATCTAGAGCATTGACCGGACCATTGCCTTCTGCAGCCGTATGAACAATACGGTCGCCTATGCGCACTTTTACATTGGCTTCAGCTAATAAGCCGCGTCCCTGGCGGTGTTCGACAATTACCACAAAATCAATCAATTCAAATGGCGGGGTATACCCCGACTGCAATCGATGCAACATGACATTGACCGTTGCTTCAGCACTTTCAAAGGTGAATCCCTGCGCTTCTAAATCCTTTATCGATTTCAACATTTCCCGCGCCTGGCGGGAATCTAAATCTAATCCCATCAGCTGAGATTTTTCTACCAGGTTGCCCCGTCCAGACAATTCCGAAACCACCGACCGCCGGTTGTTTCCAACCAAGGCAGGGTCAATATGCTGATAAGTACGGGCATCCTTGAGCATGGCTGCCACATGAATACCCCCTTTATGGGTAAATGCACTTTCACCGACATAAGGGGCGTAGCGGTCTCGGGGTAAATTTGCCACCTCGGCAACGTATGAGGAAATTTCGGAGAGACTAGCAAGCTTCTCTTCGGGTAATGAATCC
>JAAZNS010000184.1 GCA_012798185.1 Chloroflexota bacterium
AACAAAGAGCAATGCACCCTGCACGACAGGAAAATCAAATTTCCTGATTGATGAGATAATTAAGTTTCCCGCACCTGGAATTCTAAAAAGTGACTCGGTGATAAAAGCACCGCCTAAAAGTAACGCATAGATCATACCGATGGCGGTTAAGATCGGAAGGAAAGCATTTCGCAGCGCATGTTTAACCACAATCCAGAACTCGGATTGTCCTTTGGCACGTGCCGTGACAATAAAATCCTGATTCAGCACTTCCAGCATACTGGAACGCATGAGACGGGCAATATAAGCCGACTGCCCCAATCCAAAAGCCAGAGCAGGCAAGATCATATGTTTTACCCAACCCGTAAAATCTTCTGTCATGGGGGTATACCCGCTGGATGGCACTAATCGCAGAGTAATAGCAAAAACAAACATCAGAATTAACCCGAGAAAGAATTCAGGGGTCGATACACCAATAAGGGATATACCCATGATGGATGTATCAAAAATAGAATTGGGTTTAAGGGCAGCAATAATCCCTAAAGGTATGCCTACAATGACGGCAACCGCAAGCGCAGATGTAGCAAGACTTAATGTAACCGGTATACGCTCTTTGATCGCCTCAAGAACCGTTCGCCCAAGGAAATAAGAGTCGCCCAGATCACCTTGCAGCATCTTAATAAACCAGTCCCAAAGCCGTTCCCCAAAACTGCGATCCAATCCCATCCTCGCACGAATCGTCTCGATATCTGCAATGCTATCGTTGCCTTTTACTATGGCCGCCGGATCACCGGGAATTATATTGACAACGCAGAATATCAGGATTGCCACCATAAGGAATGTTGGAATCATGATCAGGAAGCGTTTGATAATATACCGTATCACAGCCTTATCCTTTCCTTGCAACCAGGCGATAAAGCCGGAGGGTTCCGCGGGGATAAGCCGCCGCGGAACCCTCCAGAAAGTGCATCTTACTTTTCGACTACATTCCAGAAGCGGGCTACGAAGAAGGAACGGAATCCGTCATACTTTTTGTTCAGAGCGGCGAGTTCAAAAATATCACCGATCTTAAGGACTGCGACATCGTCCCAAATCTTTGCCTGAATCTTTTCCCAGATAACCTTGCGGTCTTCATTGGTGCCGCCCAGTGCGATTTCAGCCAGTAAAGCATCCATATCCGGGCTGTTATAACCATAGGCTCCGGCTGCACTCGAACTCAAGCTGGAGTTAATCTGGGTGGGATCAAGACGAGGAGAAAGGCCGGTCTGATTAATATTCCAGCCTTCCATAGATTGTGCCTTTGAAATCTGGGATGCCCAGTCAGAGAACTCCAATTCTACATTGATACCAGCAGCCTGCCATTGTTCGGCATTCGAAAGGCACGCCTTGTACATGAAATCGAAGTCTTTGTTGCAAAGGTATGTGACTTTTTCACCTTTGTAGTTGGCGGCTTTCAGCAATTCGGCAACTTTGGCGGGATCTGGTTTGTTATAGATATCGGCACTGCCGGCTTCAGTGTAGAAGAACTGTTCCGGAGTATAGATACTGGGATCCAGACGATAGAAATCCTTGTTTCCGGAAGTAATGGCAGTCAAGACTTTTTCCATGTCCAGGGCATAGGCCAGTGCTTTGCGGAAATTCACGTCTGAAGTGGGGAAACTCTTGTGATTGAATTCCAGCGCAACGCTCCAACGTGGGATCACGATGCTAGCCTGAAGATCAGAATTACCTGTAATGCGGTCATAAGAGGTTGCGGGGATGGATTCAGCATAATCAAACTCACCGGTCTCCAGACCAGCCATACGGGCTTCAGCTTCAGGAACTGGAAGCATGAAAATGGTCTTGAAGTAGCCAATGCGTTTTCCACCAAGACCAGATGCATCTTCATAACGTTCATCTAATGCATATCCATCAAAACGCTCGAGTTTAATATGGACATCAGGCACCCACTCAACCAACTTGTATGGGCCAGTGCCGATCACATCTGCACCCTTGAGTTCGGTGGTCATATTCCGCTCGGCAACTTCTTTCGGCATCATCACTGGTCGCTGCGGGAAAGCCAATGCGGGCAGCAGACCTATTGGTGAATTCAATTTGAATTTAACTTCATAATCACCAAGGATCTCCATACCGGTAAGCGCATCAAGTTTTTTACCAGCCTGCACTGTGGTTTTGTATCGTTCGATGGATGCTACAACATCTTCGGCTGTGAAGTCACTGCCATCATGGAATTTGA
>JAAZNS010000016.1 GCA_012798185.1 Chloroflexota bacterium
ACTAGTATTTCTGTTGTAATATTTTTCATATTAAATCCTGGTATTTAAGTTGGCATCTGGATAGAGTTATTCTATCCAGTTCAATGATCGTTGAACGGCTTTAAGCCACTGCTGGTAGAAGCCCTCTCTCTGAGATGCATCCATTTGAGGCTGCCAGGTTTTATCTATTTGCCAATTGACGACCAATTCATGAGTATCGCCCCAATATCCTACTGCCAAACCAGCAGCATAAGCGGCACCTAAGGCTGTTGTTTCTGCAACTTTTGGACGAACAACTGGCACACCTAATATATCTGCTTGAAATTGCATTAACAATTCATTGACAACCATTCCACCATCCACCTTTAGCGTTTTTAAAGAAACATTCGAATCTTTCTTCATTGCATCCAACAATTCTCGTGTCTGGAATGCAGTAGCTTCTAATGCAGCCCTGGCGAAATGACCTTTATTGACAAATCTGGTTAAACCGACGATCACTCCTCGGGCGTCGGACCGCCAATAAGGGGCGAATAAGCCTGAAAATGCTGGAACAAAATAAATCCCTCCATTGTCCGATACAGTTTTTGCCAAAGTTTCGATTTCAGAAGAATGTGAGATTAGTCCAAGATTATCCCTCAACCATTGAACCAATGCACCAGTAATAGCAACTGAACCTTCCAGTGCATATACCGCTTTCGAATCGCCAAATTTATATCCGACAGTTGTTAACAAACCGCTTTTCGAGTGGATGATTTGACTGCCTGTGTTCAGCAATAAAAAACAGCCTGTACCATATGTATTTTTACCTTCACCAATGCCAAAACAAGCCTGACCTACTAATGCAGCTTGTTGATCACCCAGATCGCCGCAGACAGGAATTTCATCGCTAAAAGGACCATTCCGTTTAGTAGTTCCCCATGTTCGAGTGTCACTGGATGGCATGATCGTAGGAAGCATGGATGGAGGAATATCAAATGTTTTAAGAATACCTTCATCCCACTGTAAAGTATGCAAATCCATTAACATGGTTCGGCTGGCATTGGTAACATCTGTCACGAATGCTCCGTCTTTAGGACCACCGGTAAGTTGCCAAATAAGCCAGGTGTCCATATTGCCAAATACAGCATCGCCATTTTTAGCGGCTTGACGGACGTCTTTAATATTTTCCAGGATCCATTTAATTTTTGGTCCAGAAAAATAGGTGGCTAATGGCAATCCAACTTTTTCTCTGAATCGATCAATTCCTTCTTGAAGCGCTAGTTGATCGCAGATATCTTTTGTGCGGGTATCTTGCCAAACAATCGCATTGTAATAAGGTTGCCCAGTATTTTTATTCCATACCAAAGTTGTTTCCCGTTGATTAGTTATCCCTACTGCGACAATTCCGCCAGTTTTTATACCTGCTTGAAATAGAGCTTTTTTGATAATTTCTTGAGTATTGCCCCAAATCTCTAAGGGATCATGTTCGACCCATCCGGGCTGTGGATAAATTTGACGGTGTTCTTTTTGAGCTAAACTAATCACATGACCACTTTTATCAAAGATCATACACCGAGTGCTGGTTGTTCCTTGATCAATGGCTGCAATATACTGTGGCATTAACGCTATCCCTTTACATAAAATTTACCAATTAAGAATGATATTTTATCAAGCACATGATACGAAGGTATATTTTAACAGATAATCAGGATTGCTAGATCAAATAAAGATGCGGAAAATCAATAAAAATGATATAGTTTAACAAACAAATATCTTTTGGAAAATTCATCGGAAATTTTAAAGCCGCCAATCTCAAATTCGAAAACTTAAAATAATTGCTGGGCATTTAAAAAATCAACATATGGAGGAATGATGAAAAAGTATAGAGTCTCCCTAAACGAAAAAATTGATTTAGATGAGTGGGATGCTGATGACACCAGCGGATTTAAAGGAAATAAGGAGAAAGCAGAAAAATATATTGCATCACTTACTGAGGAATTAGATTGTCTTCAAGATAAATTTTATGCGGATAGCCGGTTCAAACTATTGATAGTACTTCAAGGAATGGATACAAGTGGCAAAGATGGTGTTATTCGGCATGTATTTGAGGGAGTTGATCCACTCGGAGTGCGTGTAGCCAGTTTTAAAGTGCCTACTAAAGAAGAATTTAGCCATGATTATTTATGGCGCATTCATAAGCAAGTTCCAGGAAATGGTGAGATTGTTATCTTCAACCGCAGCCATTATGAAGATGTGCTGGTCGTTAGAGTTCATAATCTTGTTCCTCAAGAAAAATGGTCATTACGCTACGAGCAAATAAATCAATTTGAAAAAATGTTGTATGAAGAAGGAACGACAATAATAAAATTCTTACTTCACATTAGTAAAGATGAACAACGACAAAGATTATTGGACCGGAGAAACGACCCTACCAAACAATGGAAATTCAACGTCGATGATCTAAAAGAAAGAGAACTTTGGCAGGAATATAAAAAAGCTTATGAGATTATGCTGGAAAAAACCAGTACTGAGTGGGCGCCATGGTATATTGTACCGGCAAACCATAAATGGTATCGCAACCTGGTAATAGGTGAGGTGATTATTGACACCTTGCAATCTTTAGGATTGGAATATCCAAAACCCGTAGAAGATATAAAATCAATAGAAATAATATAAATATTGAAATTTTCAATGATTATTTAATATCAGGGTTTAGTTGAACTGGACCCTGTTTTTCGGGGTATTTGCCTGTTTTCCCATTGTAAAAATTTTGGATGATTAAAAAATCCTGATGGATATTTCCAGTAGTATAAAATAATGGACCTATACCTAATTGTTTATTTTGATAGTCTAGAAATCAAAGAATAATCGGGATGTGGGCACCGTGGGCTATATAATAAAATCCCGATTTCCAATATTCAGTTTTTTTGCGAGTTCCTTCTGGGGTGATCAGGAGGATTAAGCTTGAGCGTTGATGATAGGTATCAATAATTTGCTCGACAAAATTATTGCGTGATCTGCGGTTTACAGGAATGCCTCCCATTTTTTTTAATATAAGTCCCATCGGCCACCAAAAAGCACTATCTTTACCAATAAATCCTACTTTTAGTCCAACAGCATTGATATACATAACAAAATAGATAAAATCCCAATTACTGGTGTGAGGGGCACCAACGACTAAATATTTTTGTAATTCTGGTATTTGCCCTACGATTGTCCATCCTAGGATTGAAAGTAATTTAGAGAAAACTCTCTGCAGGAAAGTCAATTTTTGATTCGAAATTGAATTATCCATCGAATTTCAACTGATTTTATTTATTCGGATGATTAGAAATCACCCCTCTCTTGATTATTTGTTTTCCATAACGATTGCGTATCTGATCTATTGCTTTTTGCAGTTGTTTATCTTTTAGAAGCGTGGTATCCCAAAAAGATAATTGAATGGGGGAAATAATTAAATTACTAACCCCTACGCCTAACAATCTCACCATTTTACTTGTTTTCCAAACACTTTCAAATAATTGCCAAGCCCAAGTAATTATAACCGTATCTTGATCAGTCGGATTATCAAGGGTAATTTGCCGGCTTAATGTCTGAAAATCTTGCCAGCGGACTTTCAATTTAATGGTGGTGCAATGCATCCCTGACTGTCGTAATCTTTGCCCAACCTGTTCTCCTAAATTAATGATAGTTTTCTTTAAAATGTCTACATCATTAATATCTTGAGGAAATGTCATTTCTTGACTGATGGATTTGACCTCTTGAAAAAGTGATATCAGACGATCGTCTTTTCCTTGGGCTCTTATCTTTAATTCTGATCCGATGATACCGAAACGGTTTATTAGATCGGCTTCATTCCAATTTGCCAGATCACCAATAGTTCTAATTCCAATTTCTTCTAATTGTAATGATATTTTTGGTCCAACACCCCATAACATACTTACTGGTAAAGGGGCGAGAAATGAAGCTTCATGGCCAGGTGGAACAACGGTAATTGCTTTTGGCGGTTGATTACCTGGTTTTAATTTTTTACCGACATTATTGGCGATTTTTGCTACTAGTTTATTGGATGCAACACCAAGCGAACAGGGCAGATTTAGCTTATCTTGAATAGTATTTTGTAATTGCTGCGCAAGAATTCTTCCATCTTCTCTTATATCACTCACATCAATGAAAGCTTCGTCGACTGATATCTGTTCGACATAGGGAGAAATATCACGCACCAATGCCATAACTTGGTTAGAAATTTGTAAATATTGATGATGACGAGGGTGGATGATTTTTAATTTTGGATAGAGCTTTAGTGCTTTGGAAGATGGCATTGCCGAGTGAATGCCTAATTGCCGGGCGGCATAAGAACAAGATGATATTACGCCGCGTTCTTTTGGGCTGCCGCCGACTGCAAATGGTGTACCTTTCAACGAAGGATTATATAATTCTTCAACTGAACAAAAAAAAGCATCTAAATCGATATGGATAATTTTTCGATCCATTGAGAAAGAATTAGTCGATTATTTAAGAATTCGATTTTTCGGCTGTTTCAGAGGATTTATAAGGCAATCTTCCGCTCAACCATACACTCATTAAGCTGACATCGTCAATGGATACTTTAGACAGTGGAAATTGATTTTGATATGCCTGATAAATGGTTTCGAAATTCTCTTCAGCTGGCCAAATAATCAAAAAACCTGGCAATACTGTGCGATCAGCATCGATAGGTAATAATTCCCATTGGCGGGATTGTAACAATTGGAAAATTTGATTTTGCAATTCACTATGAATATTTGCCCAGGCAGCCAATGTTGCAGCAACTAATTTTGGCTGTTTTTTGAAAGCTTCCATAAAGGGATTAATTTTAAGGTTGACTGGCGCCTTAACAGGATTTCGAAACCCGGAGATTTTAATAAAACGATTGGTGAATTGATCTAGAGGCTTTCGAAGATTAGGTGGCAGCGATGACAAACCGTACAGCGTTTCTTGAATGATATGAAGTCGATATTCATCGAGCATGAATTCGTTTATTGCATGAAAGGGCAAGAAATTAATTTCTTTTTTTTCAGTATTTTCAGTCATATTGTAGAGTTAATAATTATTGATTTTTATACGTCATTAACCGGGAGGATTGCATCGGTTAAATCTGCACCATCTAAAATTGCACCCGTAAGATTACAGTTTGCAAGGTTTGCTCCAGTTAAATCAGCTTTTTTTAAGTTAGCATCTTTAAAATCCGCTCCAGCTAAGTTCGCTTCAAAAAAATTAGCCATTGATAAATCTGCACCATTAAAGTTCGCACCAACCAAAGAAGATTTGCTAAGATCAGCTCGATTAAGAATTGCGCCGGTTAGATTCGCTTTTGTGAGATTTGCCTTTGTTAAAACTGCTCTGGATAAATTGGTTTCTACCACCTGAGCTTCATTTAAATCCGCTTTTGTAAGGTTAGCTCGAGTAAGATTTGCACGGGTAAGATTTGCATTTTGGATAATGGCCATATGGAGGTGAGCTTCATAAAGATTTGCCATATTTAAATTTGCTCTGGTTAAAATAGCACGCATAAAATTTGCCCAATTTAAATCCGCCCTGGATAAGTTGGCGTAACTCAAATTGCAATCGTTTAGATCGGCATAAAGTAAGTTTGTATCGCTCAAATCGATTTTTACCAACCATAAAGGATGAGGGCGATTGAGTAAATCATAGATTTGAAAATTCGTCAGGGTGGTCATACAGCAACCTTCTCCTTATTAAAAATAATTATCAAAAAGGAACAATCATATTTTACACTTTTTTTATGGTTCGATTGATCACATATTGTATTAATCACCTTTGAAACAACTTGGGCGAATTTCGGAATAAATCATTTTTGGGTTATTTCGACCAAAGTCAGAATAGTAACTTTATTGATAAATGATAATAAGGAGCTGTCCTTAAAAAAGCCTGACAATGCGAGCGAAGTGAACAGTTTATTAACAACCAGATGTATCACTCCGTTCAACAAGACATTTTTAACTTTTTCGACAGCCCCTTAAAAAATAGAAAAAAATATAAAATTTATTAAAGGTTCAGATTAAAATTCTCCCTCTGGTAATCTTAATCGATTGATCATTATGACAACATCTCTCAATTCACCATCTGGAAGCATGAAATAGTCTTCAAGAGTACCCACAACCTCGAATCCCATTTTTTGCATGGCTTTGATCAAATAAGTTACATCTCTAACGACTTGAACTTCCAACAGATATAAGCTTCGTCGTTTGGCTATATCAATAGCAGCCTGAACAAGTTTTGTGCCTAATCCCCGATGACGGAAATCCTTGGCTAAAAAGATGCGAATTTCAGCGCGATGTCTTGCGGATCCCGAATAAAAATGAATGGTTGCATCACCCACAAGGCGATCTCCAACGACGGCGACAAGGGGGAATATATGATCATAATCCAGATTTTCCACCCATCCGGAGACTGTATTCTCATCACTGACGTTATGGCGCATGAAGCGGCGTTCTTCCTGGGGAATAGGCGTAAAGAGATAAATGAGTGCTTGTTTATCGTCTTTGATTAATGGCCTGATCAGGACACGAGCGCCATCTTTCAGCGTGAATACCTGACGGTAAAGAAGGTCTTCCTTTGTAACCATCTTTAACTCCTTTCGCCTGACAGGCTTAATCGAAAATCACCTGGCTGCTACTAATTGAACTCGGGTAGCGTCTAACCGTTCGATGGCTGATTTGGCTATATGTTGATAGACGGCAGCGGCAAGTACTGAATCTTCAGCGCAAGCTTTACGGAGTTCGGTTGCGGAAATTTTTATTACCCGACTCGTTTTCGACGTGCGCACGGAAGTTGTTACAGTGTATGGATCAACCATGGCGGATATACCAAACGCCTCACCAGGGTTGATTTCAGCAACAAAAAATTCTTTATTCTCACTCACAGAAAAAAATACGTCGACGGCCCCTTCCATCAACAGGTAGATTGCTTGGGCAGGTTTTCCTTCCTCTAAAATTGTAACACCAGCAGCTAGAGAAACTTCATCAGACATCATGGCAATTTGCTTTAATTGATCAGCAGATAAGGACCCAAAGAATGGATAACGGCGTAACAATTCGGGGGAAATCATGGGATTATTACTCCTTTAATAATAGTTTTATTTCATTGATCGCCACTGGCACCGCTTCTTCGACCGGTATGGAAAGTTCTTCAGAAAAATCATATACATTTTGTGCTTCGATGGCAATGATTGTGACTAGATCGGGGAGTTGTGCACCCATCAATTTTCCCATCTCGATCGCTTCGGGTAAGCTGGCATCATGCGGTGATGAAAGATGACCTTGTCCAATTGATTTTATTTGTGATAACGGAAATTTCGTTACAGTTCCAATAGGATCTTTGCCAGTCGTGATTGCATCTACAATTATTGCCCGATCATACCCGATAAGATGTTCCATCAGTTGAATTCCACCTAAAGAGAGGAAATCAAAATCAATTTGGTGCGACGCACCAAATTCGTACGTCGCACCATTAAGATCGCGTTGTGCTTCTTCAGCAACTCGCCAACCAATTCCATCATCGCCTAAAATCGGATTTCCCAATCCTACAATAAGCGTTTTCATATTTTAGCAGTTTTGTTTCAAGACCTCAATCGGCGTTCCATCAGCGTCGTGAACAGTCACTTGCAAGGGCATCTGTCCCGGCAGAGAGTGGGTTGCGCAACCAAAGCAGGGATCGTATAGACGGAAAGCCATTTCCACTCTATTCAATAATCCTTCGGTGACAACAACTCCTTTCTTAATGAAATGACTGGCTGCCTTTTTCACCGACATACTGATGGGGGCATAGTTATTCGTGGTGCCAACGACCAGATTCACTTTTGTAGCAATACCTCGTTCATC
>JAAZNS010000185.1 GCA_012798185.1 Chloroflexota bacterium
AGCTAGACTTGCTGCTCCGGTGAATGAAAAATTTCCGTTGGTATCCGTAGAAGTGGTAGCGAGGGTACTCCAGGTCGATCCATTGTAATATCTCAACTGTAGAGAAACTCCGCTGATATTGGTTCCATTCAAGGTCACATGTCCGTAAATCCCCGATGCCGCAGGCGATTGTTGACTGTTACCCGGTGAAGAAGTTATTCGATTTTCTTGATTGGAAGGCAAAATTGCAGGCTGGTTGTGCAGCGTTGGATGGTGTTGAGGAATCGATACAATTTTCCCATCAGCAGTGCTGAACCCAGGAAAATCAGGCTTAATCTGGGTTTGGTGGTGTAATAATTCCTGGTTGATCTCACTCTCTGGAAAAGGTTTGGGAGAATCATCGTTGAAATTCTGATGTTTCAGCGATGCCGGCTCCTCATTCGTATAGATATTTTTTCCATATGAATTTGTATTTGGCATTACGAAGAAAAATAATGCCAGGGCAGCGATTATTCGTGAAGCATTTCGAGACATGTTTTCCCTCCATTACGATGAATTTTAGAACGATTTTTGAATTTTTCTTCTTAGAGTAAATAACTGTATTCCCACCCTAAGAATCAAGTTGAAGCGGTTTTTTTAGTATAACTCAAATTCTTTCATAGCACTAGCTAAAGTAATATTTATAAAGAATTTTTCTCCTTCGCCTGATTTATTGGAAAATAATTATTTTTCACTGGCAGCCAGCCATAATCCCAGGCAGATTAAGACGCCTCCGATGAGGAAGGCAGGGTTCAAATGCTCTTCCAAAAATATTGCTGCCAGCCCGGCTCCCACCACCGGCTGGGCGAAAAGAGTCAGAGAAGCCACACCGGCTTCCAGGGTGGCAAAAGCAGTATTCCAAAGATACATTGCTAAAGCGGTGGAGATAATTCCTAAGAATAAAATACCCCAAACGATACCGGGGGTAATTTCACCTATACCAAGGCGGGAAATTTCCCACCAGCCTGCCGGGATGGTCACCAACATGCCTCCCCAGAACGCTACTAGACTAACCCGCAGAGTGTCCAGGCTGCGGGTAACTTTTCGGATCAGCACCGAATAAAGTGCCCAGGTGATAGCGGCAGCAACCAGGCTTAGATTTCCCCAAAAGAAATCGGGCGATATTTTTGCCGAACGCGGGTCGATGACCGCTAAAACCCCCAGAGTGGATACCGCCAGAGCGAGTAATTTACGACGGGTTATCTGCTCTCTTAGGATGACTGCTGCGAAAAGGATCACAAAGGCTGGCGTCGAGGAAGTTACCAGGGCGCCGTTTGAAGCAGTGGAGAGTTTTGTGCCCACAAATTGGAATCCTAAAGAAACACCATAACCTACCCACCCAACCCCCAGCACCTGCAGTAATTGTTTACGGGTAAAACCGATTCCGCTGGTGAAGAGGGTAATAATCCATAAGGTTAACGTTCCTAACACCAGGCGCAGGGTCAATAAGGTGAATGGGGGAATGACTTCCATAACCACTTTACTGACCACGTACATGCCGCCCCAGATGGCGGAGGCGGCAACGCCTGAAAGAATACCAATACGGTTCATAATTGAGTTTTACTGTGAAAATTATCGCTGCATGACCAGCGGGAAATAAATGAGATTCTTGTACAAATATGCGGTATAGGCATCGATCCTGCCCCAGCCATATGTATTGTTGGGAATATTGCTGCCGATGATTCCTCCGCAGCTGATTGAAGTGGTGAGATGCACCGCAGATTGCCTGATGATGTTTTCCAGTTTATCCACCTGACCTGCCAAACTTGGGTCAGTGGAAATGAGTAAAGCAACCAAGCCGCTTACATGAGGCGCAGCCATGCTGGTGCCGCTCATAGTCGTATAGCTGCTGCCGATATAACTGGAATATACACCCTCACCTGGTGCGGTGACGTCTGGTTTGAGTAGATTGGTGTTATCGGCAGGACCCTGGCTGCTGAAACTTGCAATTTTATCGCTGGAATTAGTAGCGCCAATCGTGAAGGTGCTGTCATAGATGGCAATGGGATTATTGACTGTTCCGCAGCTGGACACTGTTTCGTCATGTCCCTCGTTTCCAGCGGAACTAACCACCATGATACCGGCAGCGCGGGTGTTATCCACGACGGTTTGTAAAGCATCCCAGGCGCACCCTTCATTAGGCGGGCATGACCACGAGTTATTGATCACATCCGGCGCCTTGGAGGGATCGGCATCGTTGACCGGGTCGCCGCCGATAGGCCAGGGGGCGATAAACCATTGAAAGCATTCGCTGTAGGTAGATGGTTTTCCCCAGCGTTCTTCCATGTTGCGGCAGCCGATCCATTGTGCCCCGGGTGCCATACCAATCTGGTGGCTGGTTCCGTCATCGCCAACCATGATGCCCATGGTATGCGTGCCATGGCCGTTGTCATCACAGGGGGTTGTTAAATCAAACCCGCAGGAGTTTCCCACTATACTGCCCGGGTTATCCTCGTGGATGGCGTCATGCCAGTTGTAATTGTGGTCGGCAGCGTTGCCATCCCAGCCGCGGTATTTATTTTTAAGGGCAGGATGATCCCATTGGTAGCCGGTATCCTGTCCGCCAATGACTGCGCCCTGACCAGTGAAGCCGGCTGCCCAAACTTGCGGGGCATTGACTTTCGTAATATTCCATTCAATTCCCGAGCCAGAGGCTGCCTTATTCACATGTGAATCTGCTGTTGCAGGCGAGAAGCCCAATGAGCTGCTTTGCACCCAGGGATCGGTATAAATGTGCGCCACTTCGGAACGCTGTGCCATGGTTTGCACGGTGGCGATATTACCCCGCACCCAGATCATATTAGCCACCCAAAAGGATCGGTAAGGTGTATTTTGCATTTTTAGGGAATTTATCAGCGGCGATTGCGTTCGTCGGGCAACATCGGTTAAGGTTTTAAAGACAAAAGAACCTTTTTCTTGTTTGGATGTTAATGCCGCAGCAGCGCTTAAATCGGCTTGTTCTTGCAGGTAAACCAGGAAATCGGTCTCTCCCGAAGCTGCCCGAGTCAAAACCTGGGGATCTACTTTATTCTGCCAGGCGGTGGATCTTTCCAGATTCGAGCGAGCCAATGCCTTCCATGCCAAAGGTCCTGCGAAGCAAAAAATTGCGATGATGATTATTTGGGGTGCTGTAGAATGCAGGATTGTGCTTTTTATTCGCTGCATGTGGGTACCTTCATCTAGCTCCCCCGATTTACAAGTTGATCTCAAGGGAAAGGAGATTAATATTGATGTTTATAATTTTACCAATACCTTAACTTCCTGCCAAATGAATGGCAGGACTAAAGTGCAGCCTATCGCAACTGAAAGGATAGCCAAAGGAAGCCCCGGCAAAGGCAGCTGCATCAATCCATAGCTCACTAATGCCGCAAGCGCAGCCGCGGGAATTACCCGTATGAGAGTGGCTTTGAGTGA
>JAAZNS010000186.1 GCA_012798185.1 Chloroflexota bacterium
CGAGGCAAATCCAATGGTTTGATCATAATTCCTCCATTCGGTTAGTCAACAGCCTGCGCCTTTATCCTTCCGTGAAGGTAAATACCAGGCTGAGATCAGTTGAAGCAGAGGCAGACCCGCCCCCGTTATAATCGTAATCCAGCGCGGCAGCGAATACTGTTCCCTGGGCAATATGCGGGTACTGTCCACCGGTAAAATCATCCCGGTCGAACACCGTCGGCATCCCCGATACTCCCGCAGCTTTCTTTGCTAAATAAGCAGCAGCCTCTGTCGAATTCCCCAAGGTAAGCCCGGCTGCTGCGGTATTGCTGCTCACCGCTGAAACATGCAGCAATTGTGCATCGCAGGGCAGCTTGAAACGGATATTCAAATCTGCTGCCAATGTACCGGGGATGTGATAAGTGTGGGTAAAGATACGTTCCATATAATTCTCTCCTTTCAGATAGCTATCAGCTATCTGCTGTTTGCTTTTAAAATTCATTGTAAGCTGACAGCTGATAGCTTCTATGACACATTCGCCTTATACAACCCGCGGTAATCCATAGCGCCAACAGCAAAGAAATAGCGCACTTTAATTGGCATAGTGTCATTGGTGAACATTAACCCTGCGGTAGGGCTGGCAACCGAGAATACCTCCGGCACACGCCCATAGCGGTAACCAATGCCAATCGAGGGATATAAGCGCGGATCTGCTACCGCTGCCCAATCGTTGGTATCTGGCCACAAGTCAACCACAATGATGCGTGAACGCGCTGCTGCCAGCCGGGCATCGTGGGTGTCTCCAACGCTCAAGGGGTTGATATTATTTTCCCCGCCGCCCGGCTCCCCTTCAGAGCCGACGATCTGTAAAGCGGTTATCTCAAGGTCGGGGGGCACCAGCAGAAAACGCGGCGCAGTGAGCGCACCCAGCCTCTCGCCGGAGTTTAACTCGGTTTGTTTGCGCATGGCAGTGCGGGCAGCCACATAAGACGACCACGAGAGAGAAGAACTTCCCAGGTTGTTGCGGCTTCCGTGGAATAACGCCACGCCATCCGCAAGGGTGGGACCTGCCCCATTATTGGCGGTAAAAATATTCAAGACGGCTTTGGAAAGGGTAAGCCAGGCGGCTTGTGCCAGGGCACGCGGCGCGGCGCGCAGCCTTCCGGTATCATCCTTGTCGATTGCTTCGATAGTCAAACCCAGATAACCACCCTTTTTGGTGAAATCGGTTGCTTCGTATTTATCATCCCAGGTCAACTCGGTGTAGGCAGCCCCTTCTGCCACCGTGGGTAATTCCCCCACACCTCCCAGGGTGATCCACTTCACCTGCTGAAGGCTGGCAAAATCTTGCTGGGATACGAATGGCTCCCACCAGCGGGGGTATTGCTGGAATTCTGCTGCCACCACCTTGTTGAGCACATTGGCAACCAGGTTGCTCATGGTAGCGGAGGTCACATTAGCAAGATAGACCCGCTCCCCTTTGAAGGTGCCGGTCAGCTCGTAATCACCAGAGAGGACGTTATACAACTCGCGGATGCCGGTGAGCGGTAAAATTCCATCCGGAGGACGAACCCCCGAAATCAACGCTTCCAACGCTAGCTGCACCTGCTCTAAACCTGTTCGCCCCAAACTAATGCGCGGTGTTCGCGGCGGCACACTGCCAATCTGCACCACCTGCTCTTCAGCCAGCTTCGCCAGGTATGCCTGCTCGTTTTCGATGGCAGCCGTGACCTCTTCTGGCGTAGTATATTCACGGGCGGTCAGCCTCTCACGGCTGGCTTGCGGTAAACCGCTTTGCGCCAGCATTGCCCCTGCCATCAGCCGGCTGTACGAGGTATTCCAACTGGCTTCTTCAGTTTGGGAGACAGGCGCTTCCCGATTTAATTGATGATCACTCATAAAATTATTCTCCTTTCTTATTGGGTAAAAATGGTCTTTACTTTTGGGATCAGGAATATGATCCGTGGATAGATTCAAACAGGCTGTGGTGAACACAGTTATGTATTCTGGTCTTTCAGGGTAGCTGATCACTCGGCTGCTGGACAACGCTTTCATTACCCGCGCCTCAGTAGCAGGTTCGAATACAAAATCCACTGATTCGATATGCCGGATGCCGGTAATACGCCGCACGCCCTCCTGAGCGGTTTCCCATAATGGATAGAAGACGAGCGAAAGCCCAATGTCTGGTACTGCCTCTCCTGCCTGGCGGTCATCCAGCCACTGCTCGACCAATTTGCCAAAAGCCAGGGCAGCAGGCGTATCATACAAACGGATAATGCCATCCACAGCGCCTTCTAATTCCTGGTATTGCGGGTTCAAGGTAACCCCGATCAGGTTGCGCAGACTAGGGTATTCGAAAGCGCTGGCGTGATCAACAAATACCGCCCGGTTTTCGAACAAACCATCCGCCCAGGCACGCGCCAGCGCTCCCGGCATGATTTCGATATCGGCTGAAATATCCCCCACTGCTCTTACACGTCCGGCTTTTATAAAACGACACACAAATTCTTTTCGGCTCATAACCCTCCTAGCCAGCTTTCAGCTATCAGCCTTCAGCTATTAGTATTGAGTGAGTTGTGAAAAGTGAGCAGCTATCTTGTTTCCGGTTGTCCTTATTCATTCACTAATCAACCCTCACGATTTTCTTCTTGCGATGGTCGATTTTCATTACGCTACTGACGCCTCTCTTTTCTGGAATTTCGATTGTCGGCACCAATTTCCTCCACTACTCTTTCCACCCATGCCTCATCCATCGGCTCCCCGGCGAATTTGAACAAGATGCGGATCATCTTCTCACTCAGTGCGGATGACCGTTGTTGATTCAAACTTTTAATCAAGCTGGTAAATGCTGCCGCAATATTCATAGCAGCCGATGCCTGCCGGGCATTATCGGTCTTGCTGATCTCAGGCGCCTCGACATTGAATAACCCGGCATAATCCATTTCTGGCAGCGGGCGCGCTTTTCCAGCCTGCGCGGCTCTTTGATATGCATGGTAGAGAATATCCTGCAGTACGAAAATAAAATAATTTTGCCGCCTGGCCAGGTGGCGCTCGGTGGGCGCTTGCATAGCTGTGGCGGTTGCCAGGTTAGTATCGGTCGGTTCACCGCGCCAGTGAGGCGGGTAACCGCTACCAGCATCGATCATATTGCGCACTGCTTTCAGATCCGGCTCGGAATCTGCCCCGTGCAGCAGCGGCGCCACCGCCTGCCATTGCTCGCTCTCGTCCTTGACAATGATCGAACCCGATTCTGGAGCTGCGCGGTATTGCTCCAATTTCTCCTTGACTTTGTTCCCCGGAACAGTAACGATCCATAAGAACGCCCGCACCGCCCAATGCAGCCGCACGCGGTCTTCCAGCATGCGGCTGTAGCGCTGAAGCCAAGGGATCATAGTAACCAGATCGCTCTCTCCTAATAATGCACCCACCGGGCGATTAACTGCATAATGAAGCATTACTCCGTTTTGATTTTCGGCATCAGGGTGGTGCGGTGAAAGCCAGGCTTTGGGTTCGCCGCTCTCCTGCTGCTCGTAGAAAATCAATTCGTTTTCCCAATCGTTAGGTGCAGTCTCAATCTTCAGAATGCGGTCTTTGGTTACAAAACGGATATAGCTCATCCCATCCTGCGGATTACGAAACAGCAGCACGAACAAATCGCCCGAACGCGCCAGCTCATCGCACATGCTTTCCAGGCGCATGTCCATCCGGTTTTTGGGGTGAGTCCAAAAGCGCTCAATGAAACGCTGCAGGTCGCGGCGCGGGCTGGAAACGGTAATCCGCTCACCCACCACATAGTCGGTGGTAATGGCAATGATGCGCCAGGCAAAGGGATTCTTGCGCCAGGCGGTGAGCGCATCGTTGTAATTTTCCTGCACCCTGGCTTGATCATACTCGTGCGGTCGTCCGCTCAGATTACCCCATCCCGGGGAATCATCTACCTTTGCCGTGACCCCCGCCATTTGCTCACCCTTACCCAATAATCTGTGGACAATTCGTTTCATAAAATATTTATCGATTTCCAAGCCACCCTCCTTTCATTCCACCTCTTTCGGTGCAGCATTCACGATTCTCGAACACCCATTCTCGGTTCGTGCCTTTCCTTTAATCCACACTTTCATAGACACCCGCTTTGATTGCCTTGAGAATAGCGATAGCTTTTTCTAAATCCCGCTGCCGTTTCCCAGCCAGATAAACAAATCGATTAACCTGCCGCTCTGGATATAAAATTCTGCCGTCGAATCCTAACTGCGTTGCCATGCTGTTCTGGTCGATTTCCCGGCGCAGGGCAGAAATCGCCATTTGGATGGCAAATTCAATTTCACGTGATGATTTTTTGAACATATATTTTCTCCGATGAAATTCACTGACCTGCTCCCTACGAAAATGCGACCGGCTGCACCCAATCAGCGTGAACATACACCACCACCCCAACCCAATCTTCGACAGATTGCGCAGTTTTGAAAACATCGCCGAAACGCGCTGCACCCAGCGCTTCCCCGCCGGGCTCCCGGCGGATGATCAACCCATTTTCTGCCATCACCCGCACTGCTTGCCCAGGCTCGATAATAATCATCGATTCATTTTTATTTTGTGTTCTTTCACTGATAGCAGATGGCTGAAAGCTGAGTGCTTTAAAGAATGGTATCGGATTCCTCGCCCCGCCCGGATACCCAGGAATCGGCTGCCAGGGGATGCGCATTTCGAAATGCAAATGAGGACCGCTGCTATTGCCGGTCGAACCGGATACCCCCAGGCAGTCGCCAGCATGCAGTGCCTGGCGCGGTTTCACCTCGATCTCGGAGAGATGAGCATAGAGCGTCTCAAATTTCTCATGGCTCATACGTACGTATTTTCCATATCCGTCCTTGTCGAATCCGGTATACACCACCACCCCGTCTGCTGCGCAGCATACCGGCGTCCCTGCCGGGCATCCAATGTCGATGCCGTTATGCCCGGCTTGCTTATATTTAGCATAATCCTGCGGATTTTCTCCAAACCGCTGTGTCAGCGGATATTTCACCGGGTCCACCGGCCAGCTCAACACCATGGTATTTTCCATATTCATCTCCTGAATTTAGTTGTCCTGTTCCCTGTTTCCAGTACTCCATAAACTGTCTCCGTTCATCAGCTATCTGGTAATTGGGTATTGAAAACAGAGCACTGGGCATTCGAAACTGATACATCTGACACTTGAACATCCTTTAAAATGCCTCGCCCAACCCAGCCAGCGGATCATTATGTACTGCAACCCGGCTTTCCCCCGTTCCCCAGGGCTGCTTATCCAGAACTGCGCAAAGCGCTGCCGAAATAAGCAGATCGTCGTGAAGGAGCTTTCCTGTCTCGGGGTCGCGCGTGCCATCCGGTATCCCCCATTGCATTATCTTGCCGGGTCCATCCAGCACAGCTGCCTGGCAGTATTCCACCTGTTTCCAAAACAGTGAGGAGAGAGCGGCAAAGTGAGAGTGATCATCTCGACCAGGCGTATTGGTCACAGTGTATTCCTTATACCGCCCCGTCTCGATCATCGAAAGAAAATTCCAACCCAGGTCGCTTTTACTCTTCGAACTGAACACGAAGGGGATTACCTGCCCTGGGAACGCCGATTCCAGGAAAGAAGCCAGCCCTGCACCAATGCCGGTGGCATCCACTACGATGTAACGCACCTGCCAGCTCTCTGCCAGCGCCTTGATCTGACCATACAGGGCACTATGCTTCTCGCCAGTCCATAAATAGCGGTTTACAACCCGGTAAGTCGGCATGCGAATCAACTCATCCGCCAGGGTGGATAAATCCACCTGCACCACGGTCAGCGCCGTTGAATCCCTCCCGGCTTGTTGCAGCGCCTCCTCTCCCGCCGATTTGCTCTCATCTTCACCGGCAACATCGAGCAAAAACGCGTACAACTGACCGCTGATAGCTGATCGCTGAAAACTTTGCTCGCCCTGCATCATCGCCCGGCGCGCCGGCGGGAACATGCCGCTCTCTGCATCAATCTCTTCGGAATAGAACTGCGTCTTCACCAAGGGATGGCTGCGTCCCAATTTAGCAATCTGCTCAGCGACGAATTTACCGTAAGCCGGCACTTCTTGAGCAACATCATCGGCGCTGAGAATGAATGCCCGCCGCATTCCGTCTTTCTTTTCTGCCTGGCGCGCTAGTCTCAGCTCTCGCGCCAGCAGCGTACGGCTCGTCCACATGGTGCCCCAATAAACACGCGTTGCATTGGTAGATGCAGCCATCGGGGCGAATTCCTTATCCCATTTCGAAGCAAGCACATCCTGGGCTTCATCGCATTCCAGCAAAGTCGATGCGGTAGCTCCCACCACGTTCGCAGTGGGTGCACCGGACAAGAAGAAAATGCGCGCCGAGCCCACCCGGTAGATATAACCGCTCTCTTTTTTCCAGCGTTCACGGGTGATTAAATTGCGGGAGAGAACCCGCTCCAGGCGGCGCATTGCGTTGAGTGTCTGCGGCTTCCAGGTGGGGGAGACTTTGACGATCTCGGCATCCAGCTGCGAGAATAGAGTCAGCAGATAGGTTTCGATCTGAGCTTGCAGCTCGTTCTTGCCGCTTTGTCGGGGAAAAACCACCACAATCGAGTGTCCCTTACGCTGTACTACCGAATCGACAATTGCCCGTGCCACATCCTCCTGATAAGCGCGCAGCTTTAATCCAGAAGCGTAACGGGTGAACAGTGTTACATCCCGCAGCAATTTCTTTAAATTAATCACCAACTCATTCATCGCTCATTACCATTCATTGTTCCCGGTTCCCCGTCTCCCGTGTTCTGCTTCCCGGGCATGGAGCACTGGTAACCGGATGCCTGGCAATTTATCACCTGACACTTAAGCACTTGAACACTTAGTCAATTGCCATTCCGTGGCGATCTCTTTGATTGCCGTTTCGATTTGTGCATTCAGTTCGTCACGGGTGGGACAATCATCCAAGTGAAGGCAGTTATGGCAGGCAGCAGTCTCATGGCGCAAACGGCGCAGCGAGCGCAGCATCTCACCACCCAAATTAAAAGCTTGCATTTGTAAAGCTTGAACTGGGCATGGCTTCATGGCATTACCCCCAATTCTGCTATCACCTCTTCCAGCGCCTGGGTAATGGCGCCTGCCAGTTCGGAAGGCGCTTCTGCCAGCTTCTTCTGGGCTGCCACCATTTGCGTCAGGCGGGTGCAGGCATTACCAATAGTGTTCACGAATGCCAGGGCTTCTTTGACATCATCTCGTTCCAGGGCATATTCAAATGCCCGGCGGATGATCACCCGCAACAGGATGATCTCCTCAGTAACGCCAGTATCCTGAAGCCGGCACAGATCTTCCAATTCAGTGCGAGTAAAACCACGCCGGTAAAACGACGGAATGTCATTTTTATGGTCAGTATGGTAGGAGCAGGTCCGAGACCTGCCTCCTCTACCAGCCCCACCAATACCATCCACGTTATTGTCGGGTAATTGGGTATCCACGAACTCCTCCTCTAGTCATGCGGAGTCAACCGGTGGGTGGCTTGATTTGCCATCGCCGCCAGGAGCAAAGCCTGGAGCAATCCCATCACCCCCTGCTGGTCGCAGGAAAGCTCCAAGCCATAGCCCGTCCCCCATCCGGCGCACGACAGCCCGAACGAACCGGCGGCAACCAGCGCTAACAAACCCAGCATCACCAGACGCTTGCGTGTGCCTTGGTCGTTTTGGGCTGCGCCCAGGCTGGCGTACCAATCCGAAAGCCCGGGGACGTATGAGAAAAGCAGGGAAAGCAGTGCCCCTGCTATAGCTGCTAACATTTCTGCCGACATAAGATCACCTCCTTGAGAATAAAATAACCCGCCTGATATGCCCCCTGAGCCAACCCGCTCCCTTAGCCTTTCGAAGGGTACCCTGGTTTTGACATCCCTAATACATTCGGGGCAGGAGCTCAGCCACTGGCGTGCAGCTATTCATGTGTGCCGCCATAAAATAGCACATTTGTTCTATATATTCAAGGGGTTTAAAACAAAATCCCCCGCGGTTAATCACGGGGGAGAGGAGCGATATTTTACACTTCCAATGCAATTGAAACAATCCATTAAACCGCTAATTCCAGCGCAATCACTGAAATCAAATAAACAGCTGTTCAATTACGTCCGTCATCTGCCTCATCCGCCACTAAAATTGGTTTGCTTTCATCTCTGACCATAAAACTGATGCAAAAAATGATCATCAAATAGCCTAAATAATTCCCCAGAAAAGCACGCGCGAAAAAGAAAACTATTCCGGTTAGGATAGAATAATTTAATAGCATTCTCTTTAGAGTGTTCGATCTTATTTGTTGATAAAGCAATACAGGTATCGCCAACAGGCTCAGCGAAAGTTGAACAATAAAAAACGGGAAATCGGCAAGCGAATTAGATAATAGCCTCAATTTTAGTAAAAGCATACTGAAGCCCATCCCGGAAATAGCGCAATTCTCGGCGTTCATCCCGGATTGAAACCCAATCACATCTCCCAAAAATGCTTTGCTATCAGCGATAATCCAGGGCAGCACAAGAATTCCTAAAACACAAGCAAAAACGATAATTGATTTGAAAATAAATAATTTCATTTCTTTCCAGGAACCGTTCCCGAAAAGATACAATAAGAAAAAGGGAACAAGAAACCAGGCAAATGGTTTTGTTGCACACCCGATTGCCAGGAAAAATGTCGAAAGGGTGAGACGGTTTTTTTGTAAGCAGAGAATGGAAAGGATAATCCACAATAAAACGAGAATATCATTCCTGCCTTGAATGATGAAATAAACAAAAAATGGATTTAATCCGATAATACTCACCGCAATCGATCGATCGTCGTTATTTTTGATCAATCGAAAAATCAATCCAATCACTAAAATAAAACACAGTAAATATACAATCCTGTGGTCAAACCATCCCAAGATTGGTTCCAACCAAATTTGAATCGTTAAAGGGAAAATGAATGTAAAAGGTAAATATGAGTAATAATCAAAAGCGGCATGAATACCCGGTGGATATGGAAAATCTTTTAATGGTGTGTTCAAATAGTTTTCTACATAAGGATTTTTCCCCTCGAGAAAGAATTTTGTTGCAGATTCGTTTTGAACCACGCCATCATGCACAAATTTATACGGCGCTGAATTTAACCTGAGGATGATAAATAAAATTGCCGGGATAATAACAACAAGGAAAATGGAGATAAGAAGCAGACTATGTTTTGCGAGTATTATAGAATCGGAATTTTTTTGAGTGGCAAATAACCAAACACAAACATATAGAAAAATGATGGCAATTAATAATGGCTTCGTAATTCGATATGCCGGGAAAAAATTCACCAACGCTTGCGTTAAAGTGTTGTATAGAGAGACCAACACGAAAACAATAAATAAAACCAAATCAATGATTTTCTTGTATTCTATTTTAAATATCGCCGTTGGCTTTTTCATCTAATTTCTATAAATCATATATTCCATGAATGATAAATTTTCCCTCAAAGCCAGTATAAATCAACTTTTCTCCCATTACAAGCCGTTGGATTGCTGATTACACTGCTAAATATAATTATGCAGCATTCTGCGTAATCTGTGAAATCATAAAATCAGCGGTTCAATTCCTCCACATCCCACATGAGAAAAAACTTACGATATTACAAGGTTGACCTCTCTTTCGTTGCATTCCCGGCAATCTTGAAGTATAAGTGTCATCGGGAGCTTTGTATCATTTTATAAGTATAGGATAACGAGTGGACAATCGCTATACCGCGGCATTACAAAGGCAACTGGAAGAGCTAAGGATCCTCCATGCAGCCGCGAGTGCTTGCGTGGAAGCCAAGAATGAAGGGGAGTTACTTAAACACATCTCAGACCTGATAGGAGAACAATTATTCCCGGAAGAGTTTGGGGTTTTGATGCTGGATGAACGCCTTGGTGGATTACGTTTACACAGTTCTTACCGCGGAGTACCCAATAACTTGCAAGATGTCGTCATTCCACTGGGTAAAGGCATCACCGGGCGGGTGGCGCAAACCGGGCAACCCTTACGCATAGCCGACGTATCACAAGAAGCGGATTTTATTATTTTATATAAAACTGTTTCCCCCCGTTCTGAATTGTGTGTTCCAATCAAATTAGGGGAGCAAGTTATCGGCGTGTTCAATGCCCAAAGTATGAAATATGATGCATACACCGAAGCCGATCAACAATTACTGACCACCGTCGCCGGCCAGGTCGCCATAGCTATCGATCGCTTACGAACCGGTTCCGCCGAACGGCAACGCTCACAACAACTGACCACCATCTATCAAGCCAGCCAGGAAATTGCTGCTAGCCTGGATCTCAACCAAATCTATACCGCCACCCACCGAGCCGTCTCTCAGATCATGCCGGCGGATGTTTTTTTTATTGGCTTAGCCGATGAAGCGACCCGCGCTGTTGAAGTGGTTTACTTCTGGGATAAAGAGGGATATCCCGGCTTCTCTCATTTTCCTCCCGCTCAGGGAATTTCTGCCCAAGTGATTACCAGCGGGCTGCCGGTATTAATCAATAACCTAAAAGAAGCATCAGCACCAGTTTTTTTTATCGGTCCGCCGCCTCATGTTCGTTCTGCAGTAATGGTGCCGGTACAGCAGGGTGGTAAAGTGATCGGCGTGCTCTCCGCCCAATGTTACGAAGCATATACTTACACCGAAGAAGACCAACGCACACTCAGCCTGTTAGCCAATCAAACCGGCATCGCCATCGAAAATGCCCGTTTATTTGGTGAAACTCAGCGCCGACTCCAGGAGGTAACGCTGCTAAGCCGGGTCATTTCGCAAACCGCCTCCTCAGAAGATTTACCCTCGGCGTTGAATCACATTTGCGCTGATGTTGCCAATTTTTTTAATGCTCCCCAAGCTGCTTTTGCATTACTGAATGCTGAGGGAACTCAAGCAGAGGTCGTAGCTGAATACTGTGCAGAAGGGCGTCCCTCAGCGCTAGGCGAAAACATTCCAGTTAAAAATAACCTCTCCATGGAATTTATCCTAGAGCAGAAAAAACCTCTGGCGATCTCCGATGCTCAGCACGATCCCCTGCTAGCTTCGATCAAAGACCTGATGCAGCGGCGCGGTGTGGTCTCTATATTAATTGTGCCCATTCTAATCAGCGGGGAAGTGGTGGGAACGTTGGGCATTGATCTTTTATATCCCCATGATTTCAATCAAAATGAACTCTCGCTGGTGCAAAATGTAGCCAACCAGATGGGGCAAGCCCTCGACCGGTTGCGTTTATTCATTGCCGCCCGCGAGCATGCCGGCAGGATGGCACGCCTGGCACAAATCAGTGCCGATATGAACCGTTCCTTCACGGTGGATGAGGTACTGGAAAGCATCGGAAAAGGAGTGATAGAACTCAACGAAGCACAATGCGCCGTCATTTATGCCGAAGATACTGAAGGCAGCCCCCATTGTCTCTGGTCGTATGGGCTGCCAAATTCTTATATCGAAAAAAGCATCCTGCAATGGCAGAAACCTTTCATCAAAAAGATCCACCGCCGTTTGGAACCCTATCTGGTTTTTGATACATGGCATTGGGAAGCGCCCAAAGATTTAAAATCCCTGTTAGCTTCTGAGGGCATCCAGTCAGCAGGTTTTTGGCCTCTGCTTTACGAAGGACAGGGGTTAGCGGTCATTAGCTGTTATTACAAAACGCCTCACATCTGGCTGGAACCTCAACAGGAAGCCATGCGCACCTTTACCCGCCAGGCGGCGGCTGCGCTTCAAAATGCTCACCTTTTCGAAGAGGCGCGCCGCCGCGCTTTACAGCAAGAAGCATTGAATGCAATCATTGCTTCTACTTCTTCTGCACCAAATGTCTCTTCCTTGCTGCATACCACATTAGAACTAATGCTGGGCGCCCTTAATTTAGAAAGCAACGCAATCTGGACGGAGAATGCCGTATGCGCCCGTAATCTAGATGAAGAGAAAGTCAATGACAAGTTACGTGAATTAATGGGAGACGACCGTTTTTATCCCGATCAGATGTATATCATCGAAGATTGGCAGGGCATCGATTCCAACAACCTCCTGATCAAAATGAAAGAATCAGCCCTGCAATCGGGTATCTATGCCTCACTGATCATACCGCTCATTATCGAGGGCAGGCATATTGGAGGGATGGTGCTGAATTCCAACCAACCCAGATTTTGGCGGCCAGAAGAGATCGCCCTGGCAGGTGCCGTAGGCAGGCAATTGGGCACTTCAGTAGAACGTCTGGCATTATTGGAGCGTACCCGCGAGCAAGCCCGCCAGGTTCAGCAGATTATCGATACAGTCCCCGAGGGTGTGATCCTGCTAGATGGCGAGGGGCGCATTCAGCTGGCAAACCCGGTCGCTCGCAGCCACCTGGAAGAACTCACCGGTTATAGTGAAATTGGCAGCCCCCTGACTTTCCTGGGCGAAACATCCCTGCAAGAGCTGCTGACCAGGAAAAATCAATGGATCGAAATAAGATCCCAAGCGATAATCCCCCGGATTTTTGAGGTCATTGCCCAATCCTTGGATTCGTCGATTCAAAATGGGTATTGGGTTTTAGTCGTGCGCGATATTACATTGGAGCGAGAGAACCAGAAACGCATCCAAATGCAGGAACGCCTGGCAACAGTGGGGCAGCTGGCAGCCGGAATTGCCCATGATTTCAACAACATCATGGCAGCTATTGTTGTTTATACTGATCTTTTGATGATGGAAACCAACCTTTCGCAGGGTGGTCAAGAACGTCTGGTTATCATTCAAAAACAAATTCAACGCGCTGCCAGTTTAATCCGCCAGATATTGGATTTCAGTCGCCGTTCTGTTATGGAACAAAGCACTTTAGATTTGCTGCCGTTTATTAAAGAATTGGAGAAGCTCTTAGGGCGAGTTTTACCAGAAAATATTCATGTGCAGCTTAATTTCCGGGAAGGAGAATATCTCCTCAGGGCAGATCCGGCGCGCCTTCAACAAGTCTTTATTAATCTGGCACTCAATGCCCGGGATGCCATGCCCAATGGTGGTGACCTGCGCTTCAGGATCGAACATGTTTATATCGAATCGAATGATTTTCAACCTCTTGCTGATTTATCCCCCGGCGAATGGATACGGGTAGAAATCACCGATACCGGCAAGGGCATCGACCCTGCAGATCTGCCTCATATCTTTGAGCCCTTTTTCACCACCAAGCCAGTGGGGCAAGGCACCGGTTTAGGCTTAGCACAAGTTTACGGCATTATCAAGCAGCACGGCGGTACTATCGATGTTCAAAGCCACCCCGGTGAGGGAGCTCAATTCACTGTCTATCTGCCCGCATTGCAAATCCACGATAATGCTGTTTCGACAGAAATGCGCACCTCGCTAAAGGCGCCCGGAAAAGGTGAAAAAATCCTTCTGGTGGAGGATGATCCCACAGCACGGCAGGCTTTACAGGTGGTATTGAACACCTTGAATTTTCAACCGGTCGTCGCTGCTAATGGCGAGGAAGCCCTTCAGGTTTTAAACAACCAGCCAGACGCTATCAAACTTATCATCAGCGATTTAGTTATGCCGGTTATGGGGGGTGTGGAGCTTTATCGCCATCTAAAAAATCAAACGCCTCGACCCAAATTTTTATTTATCACCGGACATCCCCTTGAAGGCGAAAACCAATCTTTATTGGAGATCGGACGTGTTCATTGGCTGCAAAAGCCATTTTCGATCCAGGAATTCTCGCATGCAATACAACAATTAATTGAGGATACTTAATCACCTATTGACTACTTGATTTCCAATTTCCCTACCTCCTCCTCCCTCCTCATTTTTATCAAAAGTTTTATATCTGCTCATACGATGGTGGCAAAGCCCCAGGGTTTTTGGAAAAATACGTTGTCAACGCTCTCACATAAATTTATGAGCACCTTTCAATATTACAATGTTTCAAATTAGCAGTATTACTTCATATTAAGACGATGCTATAATCTTTATAAGATAAAAACTATTGATACTGCTCAGGTTATGGTAAAAATCGTGAATTTGAGGTATCAAATTCGGAAACTCTCTCAAGCCGGCTGAGCGATCATAAATTATCCAAAATTTACACTTGAAATTCAATTCAACACGCCTTGCCTGTGAGACATAAAAACCCATAAAAAAGATTTAACATTCCAGCAATTATTATTGATAAAACCAGAATGTTAGTAACAATATTAAACGTTTTCCGTTTATATAGGTGAGTGAATGCCAGACTGGCAAAATCTTGATGATAAACAGCTGGTCCAATTCGCTCGCCAGGGTGATGTCCAGGCTTATGGTGAGATTTATAACCGTTACGTGTTAAAAATTCACCGGTATATTTTTGCGCACCTGGATAACGAACATGATGCAGAGGACCTGACCGAAGAAGTATTTTTTCGTGTCTGGAAAGCTTTGCCCAATTATGAAGAAAAAGGAGTCCCTTTTAATGCATTATTGTTTCAGGTGGCGCGTAACGGTCTTATCGATTTATACCGCCGTTCCGCGCAATCTAAACAACTCATTTCGATTGACGATGTAAGCATTCCCGATAGTGTTTTAGACCCAAGCGAAATCATTGTCAAAAAAACTCGCCATAGAGAGTTAAGACAGGCGATGAAAGGATTGCGTGAGGATTACCAAACGGTGTTGGCGCTACGCTTTTTAAGCGGATTATCCCCAGAAGAAACCGCCCAGGCTATGGGCAGGTCGCAAGGCGCTGTGCGGGTTTTACAGCATCGAGCACTGGCAGCTCTGAGAGAAGCGATGAGCGGAATTCAAGTTAAATAATATGAATTCGATGGATGATCAAAATATCGATATTCTGTTAGAAAAAAGCCTTGAACGGGTTCTGTACGGTCAGGAGACCATCGACTTCGTCGTTGAAGAATACCCGGCAGAAGCCGATGAGCTGCGTTCATGTTTGGAAGCCGCCTTGTGGCTTACCGCGCAAAAACCAACCCTTGAACCAAGTCGGGAATTTATCAATACCTCTTCCCGTCGTTTGATCGCCCGCATCGAGCGTGAACAAAAACCCCAAAAAGAAAGCCGGCGCTCCAACGTTCCCTTTTGGCAAAAACTATTAAATACCAGGAATCTGGCGTTTCAGCTGGCATTTGTGCTTCTCCTGGCTTGTTCGGTTTTATTCGCTGCCGGCAACACAGCCTTGGCTTCTCAAAACTCACTCCCCGGAGATTTTCTCTATCCAGTAAAGACTTCTCTCGAAACAGCTCAATTAACAATAACGTATTCGCCTCTGGAACAGGCAGAATTACACATGAAATACGCTGACCGCAGATTGGAAGAAATTCAGATTCTCACAAGCCAAGGAAAATATGGAAAGATTAAAATTGCGCTCGATAATTTTGACCAGCATGTAACCCAGGCGATCAAGATATTACAATTCGAGTCACTCAAAGATGCCTCACGTACCGCAGTGCTTGCTTCGAACATCAACAGATTATTACTTAAACAGGCACAAACTCTTACTTATCTTAAATCCATAGCGCCGGCAGAAATCCAATTTGCGTTGCAGCAAGCCATTGAAATATCTCAAGTGGGTGCAGGCATCACGCAAGAAATTATCGAGATAAGCAATACTCCGGGAATTACTTCCCTCCCGACGAATACGAATTCTCCAACAATCCTTCCATCAGATAGCCTAACCCCTTCAGATACTTCGATCCCTTCCCAAACATCACCAAGCGTAACCGATACGCTTGTTAATCCCTCATCTACACCATCGCCGCAAAATACGACTTTGGCATCAAGCACTCAGCCGCCTGATACAGCCATCCCTGCCATTAGCACATCTGAACCCACCAAGACACAAAAAATCATCCAA
Source organism: Chloroflexota bacterium (assembly GCA_012798185.1). Classification (GTDB taxonomy): domain Bacteria; phylum Chloroflexota; class Anaerolineae; order Anaerolineales; family UBA4823; genus JAAZNS01. The sequence goes on from JAAZNS010000186.1 coordinate 15,810, forward strand.
GTACCCACGGAAGAAGTGAACCCAACGTTAACGACAAAGCCACCTAAACCTACTAAAATACCAAAAACACCCAAACCTACCAAAACCCCCAAGCCCGATAAACCTACAAAAACATCCAAAACGGGCGATTCTGATAATCCGCCAAACCCGAGCCATCCTACCAAACCCCCAAAACCGAGCAAAACTCCCAAAAAGCCCTAAAAATTATATCCAAAACGGAATATTATCTCGCATAAAGATTAAAAGATAATCAATATGCTTGTTTAAAACGAAAAAACAGCGCGGTTAGCTTTTATCGATGCAAACCCCAGATCTCAAAGGCATCGCCTTTGTATATCTTTATATATTATTTTTAGCTGAAACTTATAGCAATTCTTAACGCAGTTTGCAGCAATACATTGGCTCCATTAACACAATCTTGCCAATGGGTCAATTCGTCGGGTGAATGGCTGATGCCGGCAACCGACGGGATGAATATCATTCCTGTCGGGCATACATCTGCCATCGCCTGCGCATCATGTCCGGCGCGTGAAATGATCGGTGCTGAACGCAACCCCAAACTTTCAGACGCCTCAAGAATTGCATGGCGCATCGTTTCATCCAGTTCCACAGGAATCCGTTGACCAAGAAATTCAATATTTAATCCTAGGTTAAAACGGGCTGCTTCCTCTTCTGCGCGTTGCAACAAAGCGCTTTTTAATTTTGTAAATTGATCCATATAGGCAGAGCGGAATTCCAGGGCAATCTCTGCTTTTTCTGGGATCACGTTGAAGAGGCCAGGCTCATAACGTGCTACTCCAACATTTGAAAAGCATTCCGGGAATTGCTCCAGCACGATTTGCCGAGCTGCTAAAGTGAAAGCGCTGGATCCTTGCGAGGCATCCCGCCGGTCTTGCATCGATATGGTACCGGCATGACCTGCCTTTCCGATATAGGTAAGGCGGTAAAATGAAATCCCAGAAATATTGGATACAATACCAATATCAACCCCCTGCGCTTCAAGAAGCGGTCCCTGTTCAACATGTAATTCCAGATATCCGGCAAGTGTGCCAGGGTCACACCGGGCGGCAAGAATGCCCTCCGCCGACATTCCTGCCTGCTTTAATCGATTCTCTAATTCCAGACGGTTTCCGCGCGGGTTGGTTAAATCTTCAGTGGTCAACTTTCCCGAAAAGGCAAAACTGCCTAAAAAACTTACCAGTATGCCTTCTTCATCGGTAAAGTCAATGGCTTCTAAATTCACTGCGAGGGGGATATTGTTTTCTTTTAAACTTCGCAGTACCTCCAGAGCCGCCAAGACCCCCAACGCACCATCATACCGCCCGCCATTTGGCACCGAATCGAGATGCGAACCCATTAATAGACTTTTTGCGCCTTTTCGATTACATTCCAAACGAGCCGAGTGATTCCCGGCGCCATCGATATGAGTAATCAAGCCTGCTTCACGCGCTTTCCGATGGAACCAACGGCGCGCTTCTGAATGCGCATCGCTTAAAGCAGGCCGGCTAACGCCTGTCGCTCCAAATTTTCCAATCTGGCATAGCTCATCAAAATCAGATTTAAACCGCTGTTCATTGATTCGAAGATTTTTCCAATTACTATCCATATTACACTCTAAGTATTCATAACACCTCAGTCAGTCGGGCAAGTTTCCGAGGTTGAGGTGCTACGAGAATTTATTAGAATCAGACTGCATCCAATAATTTCCGAATTACACGTTTTCCGTGACCAGGCTTTCCGACAAGTTCTCCATTTTTAATCACAAATTGACCGCGTGAAATGACCGTTTCGACATGTCCATTGATTTTCCAGCCCTCAAAAGGACAGAAATCATCATTCATATGCAGATTGGAAGCCCTCATCGTCCATTTGCCCTTGGGATTATAAATAACCAGATCTGCATCTGCTCCGGGGAATAGATTGCCTTTATCCGGATACATCCCGAACAATTTTGCTGGGTTGGTGGAAGTGAGCGCCACCAAACGAGGCAGGCTGATCTTCCCCTTCCCATAGCCCTCCGTGAACATAATCGATAGCCTGGGTTCAATTCCCGGCATGCCGTTGGTTATTTTATCGAAACGCCCTTTGCCCAGCTTTATTCTTTCCTGGCTTGGCATTCCGGCATCATCACTCGATACAACCTCGATTCGTCCGTCTGCTGCAGCACGCCAAAGATAATCAATATCTCGTTGAGTTCTAAGCGGCGGACTACAAATGAAATAATAGCCGTTTTCCAGCTTCAGCGCCTCTTCGGTCAACGCAAGATAATGTGTGCAGGTCTCGCTGTGAATTGGCAGACCTGCCTGGCGGGCTTCTTCAATAATATCGACGCTTTCGGCAGTAGAGGTGTGTACAATATAAACCGGTGCAGTACATTCCCGCATTAAGGCGATCACCCGTTTGATTGCTTCATTCTCTGCAGATGCGGGCCGGCTGCGGGCATGATATATCGAATCATAATGTTTTGCCGCCAATTCTTGATTGAGATGATACTCTATGATGGCGTCATCTTCACAATGCACCATCAACATCCCGCCGTACCTGGCGGTTGTCTCCAATATTCTAAGCATCCCCTGATCATCAGTCATGCGGTCGGCATGGCGGTAAGTCGTAAAACACTTGTATGTGGGCACCCCTTTATCTATCAATTGGGGAATCTCTGCCAGCGCTTTAGGGTCGGTATCCAAGATTATCCCATGCATGCTCCAATCGATGTAAGCCTTTCCATGCGCTTCTTCTTCCTTTTGGTTTAAGTTTTCCAGTAATGAACCCCCTTTGGGTTGGGTGCTGAAATCGATGATGGTTGTAATTCCACCAAAAGCAGCCGCAATGGTCCCGTTATCATAATCGTGAATGGTTTTCGAGCCCATAAACGGTGAATTAAAGTGAACATGGGGGTCAATCAAACCGGGTAAAACGAATTTATCCGTTGCATCGATAGAAACATCGACATGAAGATCTTTGAAGGTTCCCGGCAGCGCCTGCGCCTTTACCTTCTCATTTTCGATCAATAGATCGGCATATCCCATGCCGGAATCATTGACCACAATGCCGCCAGTAATTAATATCGTTTGAGTTTTCATTTTTTCTCTTCCAGAAATTAAAATTAGAGGATTCCAATAAAAAACGCTCACTTACCGCTAATCCATCCAATGACTTGGTTTATTGTAAACGCCATGCCCTTTTCAATCAAGGTGGAGTCCATCCCCCCTTTTCGTTAATAATTGAGTTCTATCTTCTCCAACACCACTTCTGCCACAGCCAACACCTGAAGCTGATTTTCCGCCTCGATATTCGCATCATTGAGCATGGTCAAACAAAACGGACAACCCACCGCCAGAGTTACTGCACCAGATTCGCCGGCTTGTTGCAAGCGGCTGGCAGAAACACGTTCAGAGCCTCGTTCCTCTTCTTTCCACATCTGCGCACCGCCTGCCCCGCAGCAAAATGATTTCCGTCCGTGATTCGTCATCTCGATTAAATTGATGCCAATTTTTTCCAATACCTGCCTGGGCGCTTTGATGATCCCATTCTGCCGTCCAAGAAAACATGGGTCATGAAACACTGCATGCGCTTTTCCGCTAGCAGTTTGCTTTTCTCGGTTCCCATCCCTCGTTTCTTGGTCCTCGTTTCCCGCTTCCCCCTTGAGTTTGATTTTCCCAGCTGCCAGCAGTTCTGCGATTATTTGGGTGTGGTGCATAACCTGATAATTCCCGCCAAATGCCGGGTATTCATTTTTTAGAGTGTGCAGGCAATGCGGACAGGTGGTGACAATAAGTTTCGGAGAAACAGCATTCAAAGTTTTCACATTAATCACTGCCAGCTCATTGAATAAATATTCGTTGCCTGCCCGGCGGGCAGCGTCGCCGGTGCATTGTTCTTGCTCACCCAGCACCGCAAAATTCACCCCCGCAGCCCGTAAAATCTGAGCAAACGCACGGGCTGTCTTCTGGGCGCGGGCATCCGTCGCCGGTGCGCATCCCACCCACCATAGCACATCGAAATGCGGATTTTGCGCCACGGTGGGTACTTTCAATCCTTCAGCCCAACTTAACCGTTCTGATGGTGAGATATTCCACGGATTTCCGGTGCGTTCCATACCGCGGAAAGCCGTTTGAAGCTGATCGGGGAAATCGTTCTCCATCAATACCAACGCCCGGCGGATATCAAGAATATCGCGCATCGGTTCATTGCCAACCGGGCAGATATCCACACATGCCCCGCAAGCTGTGCATGCCCATACTGCTTCGGGAGGAATGGCAAATTCCAATAATGTGAATTGGCTGGATTCACCATGCGCCAGCCGCCTCCCCTCATAATTTAGAAAATAACGTTTGTTGATTTCTAATGCAGCCGGCGAAAGGGCTTTTCCGGTATGATACGCCGGGCAGACTTCCTGACAGCGATAACACATAATACAGGCATAAGCATCTAAGAGCTGCTCCCAGCCCAAGTCTTCCAACCGTAAAACACCAAACTGCTCGATTTCATCATCGTCAAAATCCAGCTTTATCAATTCACCCATGGAGCGCCGCTCAGGCTTAAGCAAATAATTCAATGGCGCCATGATTAGATGAATATGCTTGGAATATAAAAAATATGGTACAAATGCCAATACCGCACCCAGCGCCAGCCAAAATGCAACATGTTCCCCTATGGTTAAGGCAGGCTTGCTTGCTCCCCGCCATACCAATGAAACTAACGCAGCAAAAGGCTGCCAGGCGTCGAACTCAGTTTTTACCAGGTGGATCGACTCACCAATGAAACGCGCCCCCACATGCAATAGAATGAACATGCTGACAATGGCAGAATCGCGTCGGATACCCCTCCTGGCGCGGATGTCCAACATAATCTCCTGACGGGTATCCATCTCCTCAGGCTTCAGAATGAAACGGCGGATTATCAATGCCAGCATACCTGTCAATACGCCAACGCTCAGCAGATCACCGCCCAGGCGGTAAACATTTCCCAACACCCCCTTGCCTAAAAAAGTAAAACCGGGAATAAAACCTCTTAGGATGTCTGCCAGGTTGACTAAAAGAAAATAAATAAAACCCCATGCCACCAATCCATGAAATAGACTGGTCAAGAACCGAAGACGAAAAACAGGTTGAAAAGTGATTACTTTGAGCGCTACGGATATAAACCGCCGGCTTGCAAGCTGCCAATCCGGTTTACCATGACCTCGTTTGATTATCCGTATAATTCGTTTTGCGGTAAAGAACGCGCCATAGCCGGAAACCAGCAGAGCAAGAATGAAAACGATCTTTTCAGGTAAACTCAGCATGGATACACCGCGCCGGGAGAACGTCTCCCTGCCAGGCAAATATCGCTCATAAATCAATTGGGAATTACTTAGCTGAGTTTACCACAAAAAAACGTCAGAATCAATCATTTAGAATCAAAATACTCCAAAGACGATAAAATTACTGGGTCTGTTTCGGTAGTTACCTGATCCCACGCACTGATTACCGTTAAATCGGGAATGATGCCGGTTATTTCCCAATTATCCTGCGGGTGGTTTATTGGCTGGAATTTTTCATGGGCAATCCAGGCACGTGAACCATCTTCGAAATCATAACCCCGCAGCAGCTCAACATTTCCCTCGGTGGTTTCACCGATGATATAGGCTCTGCCGCTGTCTTTCAACGTCCCGGCAAACAACTCCCCAAAACTGGCAGTGCCTTTTCCCACCAGCACCACCAGGGGTATTTTTTGAGACCCATTGATATCTGTCGCCGTAACTGAAAACTGCCGCTGCCGGTTATCGCGATCGACAAAATGTCCCAACACGCCGCTGGTAAAATATCCCAGCGTACCTTTGGCGACAGTATCTGCCCCGCCGGCATTCATACGATTATCGAGGATAATACCGTCCAGCGGACCATCTGCGGTCATTTTCTCCAGAGCATCTCCCACCTGGCTGTCGATCGTAATATCGGCAAAAGTCACCAGCATGATATATCCCACACGCTTGCCTTCCGGCGTATTGAGCACCTGATAAGGCACTGGCGTGGAATCCGATATCCTTTTGCGGGTAAGCGTCAATTGGCGCATTTCCTCGCCGGGAGTCTGTACTTCGATCGTTACCTGTGTGTTTTCTGCCCCCTGAATTAATTTGATCATTAATTCATCACCTTGAATTACAGGCTCTCCATCCACAGTAAAGATATTGTCATGGGGTTTAATGCCCGCTTTTTCCGCCGGGCTTCCCGGAAAAGTTAACAACACGGTTGCACATCCCCGTTCATAGACTGCCTGAGTTAAAATACCGATCCCAGTAAAATTATTCTCGCCGGCAAATTCGGTCTCTTCCTGCTCCGCATCGCGGGGGTTTAGAAAACCCGAGTGTTCATCGTTCAGCAAACCAATCATTTGATTCAAGAGTGCATAAAAGGTTTCTGAATCTTTTGCTGCAACCACCTTCGGATAATATTCCTCATGGATCGCTTTCCAATCCACGCCATTGAAATCTGCGTAAAGGTAATTATCGTTGATAATTTGCCATAATTTTTCGAAAATTTCGAGTCGTTCTTTGGTCAACAACGCTGGCAGCGTCGCCGTCGGTGCAGGGGTGAAGGTAAGCGGTACCCTAGTATAGGTGGCTGAAGGAATCGGTGTTTCGGGTATTGGTGTTAATGTGACAGCCGCCGTCGAGGTAACTGTAGGCAACGGCGTAACCGGCGGGTGAAATAATCCAGTTACCGCCTGGCATGATAGCGTTATCAGAAGAACAAAGGCAAGAAGGGAAAATCTTTTTATAAATTTCATTTTTTCTCAATATTACTTATACCAAATAAATAGCCGCGAGAACAGAAACGAACAAGGTCACACTGATATAACTATTGATATTAAAAAATGCGATATCCAAATGGCTTAAATCATCCGGATGCACCAGCAAATGTTCCCAAATCAACAGCCCGCAGACTACAGCCAGCCCCACCCAATACGGCCAGCTCAGTCCCAGCAAGTTCCCCAGCGCAGCCAATAATAATAAAGTCAGCCCATGACAAATCGTGGAAAGCCGCAACGCAAAGGGAATCCCAAATCGAGCCGGAATAGCCTGTAAATGATCCCGCCGGTCAAATTCCACATCCTGGCAGGCGTAGATCAAATCAAATCCGCCAATCCACAGCGTGACCGTAGCCAGCATAATCCATGCCGGCAGATCGGATACGGTAAATAGTGAATGACGCACTGCGACCCAAGCGCCGACCGGTGCTAAACCATCGGTAAAACCCAATAAAAAATGAGATAACCAGGTAAAACGTTTAGTGTACGAATACCCCACTAAAAACAACAATGCAACTGGAAAAAGACGAAATGCGAGGGCACCCAGCTGCCAGGCTGCCACAGCGAGCAGCCCGCAAGATAACAGGGTGCCAATCAAGGCTGTACGCACACTGATGGCACCAGTTACCAAAGGGCGGCTGGCGGTGCGGGGGTTGCGGGCATCGAAAGCTCGGTCGGCAATACGGTTGAAACCCATTGCCACAGTGCGGGCGGCTGCCATCGCCAGGGTAATCCAGAAGAATTGCTGCCACTCGGGGAAACCATCGGCAGCCAAAAGCATCCCCAAATAGGCAAACGGCAATGCGAAAACCGTATGCTCGAATTTGATCAATTCGAGAAAATCACGCAGCGGTTTCATCGCAAAGATTATACCAGCAGCAAGCTTTGACTTTTATTGCTTGAATATGAGAATATTATAAAGTAAACAGGCGCGGTGAATGGAATATTAATCGCCGCGCCAAGTTTTTATGCCATAACCAAATATCGACTATCGTTTAAATATCTTCACTAACAGCAAGTCTTCGTCTTCATCCTCGATGAAAAATTCAAAACGAAGGAGTTTGCCACCCTTGGTAAAGAAGGCAAGAGCCACTTCTTCGCCTTTTCCTCCCTCAGTGGAGGTCCAGCCCAAAGGAATAAGGGATTGGGTTAATAATTCCTGCAGCGCTGCAACATCGCTTTGAATGGTAAAGACATAATAACGCTCTCCCCAGCTGGTCTTTTTCTCTTGACCGGTAATTGCCTCTTCGGGAATTGGAATGCCCCTCCAGGCATCTTGCGGTTCTCCCTTTGGCATACGTTCGCCAGTAATTGAAGATTTCTCAGGCAGTATTACCGGCAATGGGGTGTTGGTAGGCGTAGGCAGCGGCGTGTTGGTTATCGTCGGTATGGGAGTGATAGTAGGAGAAGGCAGAACAGTAGGTTTCGTAGTTGGGGTTGCAGTTGGCTCGGGTTTTACGATCGTTGGTTCTAATTCTTCTGTTACCGCTTCAGAAGCTGCTGCCGTGTTTTCCTCAATCGGTGTGGCTGTGACCGTGGCGAGCGATGCGGCAGGTTTTTGATGAAAGCTGCAGGACGATAAGATTACTGCGGCGAAAATTACGATGGCAAGAGTAAGAAAATGTTGTTTTCTCAAGGTACATCTCCATCCAGAAAAACTTCATAGGCTACCATAACTGATTTAACTTTTAGAACAGTGCACTATGGATTAACCCATACAAGAATCTTGCCAACTCTTTGTTTTTACTTGCCTGAATGTTAAATTAATTTAACAAAATATAGATCAATTCGATTTATACGGACACAAGCGCTTCTCCAGCCAATCCACCGAAAAATATAACCCCAAGCCCAATAAACTCATGGCAATGATGCCTGCATACATGGCAGGATAATTAAGCAAGGTGCTGCCATTTAAATAAATATAATATCCCAGCCCCTTGGTGGTAGCATACAGTTCAGCCACATAGAGCACTGCCACCGCCGTGCCTACCGATTGGCGCAAAGCCGTCAGGATGGCAGGCAGGCTGGCGGGCAGGTAAACAAAGCGGAACAGCGCCCTCCTGCCTGCCCCAAGACTGCGTACACTTTGAATCAATTCCGGCCGCAGTCCTGAGGCGGAGTCTCGCACTAGCACCAAAATTTGAAAGAACAGAATCAAAAAGATGATTACGATCTTAGCAGAATCACCAATACCCAGAAAGAGCAGCACCAGCGGCACGAACACCACTTTAGGGATCGGGTAAGTCAAATAGATCAATGGGGAAAAGAAGCGGTTTAATCTCGGCGATTGCCCCAAGATCAACCCAGCCGGCGCTGCCAGCGCAATAGATAGGATTGTGCTGGCAAGCACCCGCCAAAAGCTCACCAGAAAGTGGCTGGCAAGCCCTTTCCCCAATTCCTGGCAGAACACCTGAGCCACCAGCCAGGGCGACGGTAAAATGGGTCTATTCACCAGCCAGGCAGCTGCCTGCCACATCACAACCAGGAGAAGCAGGGCAAAAATCAAATCCCGCCTCTTCATGACATCTCCATTTGTGCGCGAAGCTTATAGCAAATTTCCATATAATGGGGGCTGTGGCGGTATTCAGGGCTGCCCGCATCAGGGTTGTGGATAATATTGGCTTGGATATTCGGGGGTTGGTTCAGCAGCAATATTTTTTTACCCAGTAATGCTGCTTCTTCGATCGCATGGGTTACCAGCACCAGAGTAAGAGCATGCTCCTGTTGCAACTCCAGAGTTAATGCCTGCAACCCTTCCCGGGTGGGAGCATCCAACGAAGAAAACGGCTCGTCCATTAAAAGCAAATCCGGGTTTAGCGCCAGCGTGCGGGCAATCGCGGTGCGTTGACGCTGCCCTCCCGAAATCTGCCCCGGATACATATCCGCCACCTGCTCCAAACCCAGGCGTTTCAGCCAAGGCAAAACATTCTGCTCAGGAATAAAATCTTGAGGAGTATGTTTACCATCCGGTCCATAAAAATTGCGCACGCGCAGCCCCAGGCTGGCATTCTGGCGCACTGTTGCCCAGGGCAGCAAACCGTAATCCTGGATGATCAACCCGCTTTGAGGGCGGGGACGCTGTAATGGCTCACCATCGACGATGATATTACCAGAAACCGGCAAGTACAACCCGGCTAACAGGTAAAGCAAGGTCGATTTTCCGCACCCCGAAGGACCTAACACTGCCCAGGCTTCTCCGCGCTGCACCTCCCAATTGAAATTTTGAAATACCGCTGGGTTTTGTCCGTATGAAAAAGTGAGATCAATGACTTGAATCATACGTCATCTATATGACAATCTTATTTTTATGGTAAAAACCTGACGGTAACCGAATCGGCGTAAGAGATGTCCTTTGTCAGCAATCCTTTTTCCTTCGCCCAGGCAATCACATCATTCCATTGTTCTTCACTCGGAACGCCGGCAGCTGGAAAGGTAGGCAGTTGATAATCACCTGCCAGCGACTCAGGTACAAGCTTCTTCTCGGTGAGCAGGTTTGCCCATTTGGATTGATCAGCGTTGATCTTAGCAGTTGCTTCTTCGATTGCCAGCAGAAAATTACGGATGCCATCTGGGTATTTGTCGATTATTTCCTTTCGGAAAGCAATCGTACTATAGCTGTATTCCGGATGACGGGTATCATCCAAAACCAATATTGCCCCTTGTTGAAGCGCTAATAACGATAAGGGGTCCGGCATCGTCGCACCCTGCACCTCGCCCGAAGAGAGCAGCGCCATGCGGTCGGGAATTTTCGGTACGGCAATCGTCTTAATATCATCAGAAGTCAGACCTTCCGCTTGCAGCAAACGTTCAGTTACATACTCAATAACCGTTCCCTGAGAAATGCCAATCGCCACTCCTTTGAATCCTGCCGGATCGGTTATGCCGCTTTTTTGAGATGCCAGAATGTAATATTGAGGGTATTGTTCCGTAGCCACACGGGCAAAACGCACCACTTGTACCTGCACCTGGTCTTTATTATACAGCACGGTTGAAACCAGCTCGTTGATCATACCGTCTGCCTGCCCGGCAGCGATGATCTGGTCGCGTTCGGCAGCAGAAGCAGCTGCAATGAAAGACACATTGATTTTATGGGCAGCAAACACCCCTTCCGGATCCGCAACATACATAGGGAGTGCATCCAAAATGGGAAGCACGGCAATTTTCAATGTAATGGGTTCTTCGGCAGCTGCATCCGGCGTTGTCCCCGGCGTAGGGTTATTCGTTCCCTGGCAGGCTGCCAGCATCGACCCAATCAAAGCCAACCCTGCCCATATTTTTATAAAATTCTTCAATTCAAACATTTTTGGTTATCCTTTTATGATAATAAAAATACAGGTCTATAATCCTAAATCTTTCCAAAGTAAATCTACCCGCTCTTTCACCTCAGCCAACATTTGCACCGGCTCGGGCCAGCCGCGGGAATAACCTTCTTCGGGCAATTTGGCAGTAGCATCCACACCGATTTTCCCGCCAAATGAGTGTTGATATGAAGCGTGATCCAAATGATCAACTGGACCATCCGCCACCACCACATCCCGGCTCCAATCCACATTGCCCAGTGCCTGCCAGGCTGCCTGCGATAAGTTTTGCACATCCACCCACTCATCCACCACAACCACCGCTTTTGCCAGTGAAAGCAGCGCTAGTCCCCATAATCCAAAAATCACTTTTCGTGCCTGCCCGGGGAAGCGCTTTTTAATCGATACAATGACGAGGTTATGAAAAACACCTTCAGCCGGCATATTGATATCCACAATCTCAGGTATAAATAATCGAATCAGCGGCAGAAATAACCGTTCAGTTGCTTTCCCCATCCACACATCTTCCATGGGAGGAATACCAACTACTGTGGCAGGGTAGATAGCATCCTTGCGGTGTGTTATGGCGGTTACGTGAAAAACCGGAAACAGCTCAACCGGCGTATAGTAACCGGTATGATCACCAAACGGTCCTTCGGGACGGTGTTCATTAGGATCAATTTCACCTTCGATGATGATCTCAGCTTGCGCCGGCACCTCCAAAGGCTGTGAAACACAATTCACAAACGCCACTGGCGCGCCGCGTAAATATCCAGCCAGCAGATACTCATCGATATTGGGCGGCAAAGGCGCCGAAGCGCACCAAATAGAAGCAGGGTCGCCTCCAAGCGCCACTGCCGCTGGAATTCGGTCTTTGTGCATCTCTCTTGCAATACGCTCGTGTTCAGCGCCGCCTTTATGGCGCTGCCAATGGACAAGCATCGTAACCTCATCAACTACCTGCAGACGATACATCCCTACATTGCGCACGTTGGTCTGTGGATCGCGGGTGATCACTTGAGGCAGAGTAATAAACCGTCCGCCATCCTTGGGCCAGCATTGAAGGATGGGCAATTTATCCAACGAGGCATCGGTAGTATGGATAACTTCCTGTACTGGTGCCCGATTTACTTTCTTCGGCGCCAGTCCAATCGATTTAAGCACATCCAGCAGATCTTGTCCTCGGTTAATGACCTCTCTTACCCCTTTGGGCAGACGCGGGTCGATCACCCGGCTTAAATTTACTGCCAAATCATCCAGGCTATCAACACCCAATGCTAAAGCCATCCGCTCTGCCGAACCAAATCCATTGATAAAAACCGGCATCTCAAACCCTGTTGCTTTTTCGAAGAGCAGTGCCAGGTTATTTCCGTTATTTTTTTTACTGATTCGGTCGGTGATCTCGGTGATTTCCAGTATTGGCGATACCGGCGTATTGATTCGTTTTAATTGCCCGTTTTGTTCAAGCGAGCAGATAAATTCCCTGAGGTCTTCGATCGGCATCGATTATCCTCCTAAGCATTTTAAAGTTTCTCACCTAAGCTGGCTGAGAAATTATCTTTCTCGTTAATCATATTATTCAATCAGTTTTAGGATTATAGCACAGGGATTAAACTGCATTAATTCATCGAAACACACTTATCACCTTGGCAGCAAAAATGTTAACAATTAATCGCATAATTTGTAACATATATTTAAATAACTAACGGTTATGCAAGTAACACTGCTTTTTCATTGACAGATGAAATTACCCATGTAAAATAGTACCAAAGGACTATAAGAAGATCACGCAAATCATTAGCCGATTGTCTTCCTTAGCTTTTCGTATCATTGCCAGGAACAGAAACCCCACCATCGTTAGCATTTATCATTGGTCATGGTTTCATCGCCCTTCCTTCGCAATTTTGAAGAAGACTGCCGATCGACCATGTCCCCTTTGCTGCTTGCACACTATGATTTGCTCGATATACCTGTGAACGGGTTGTGCTACGGAAGCTACTAATATAATCAAACCATTTTATTAAAACGGCAGGGATCAATGGAAATCATTCCTAAAAGCAACCTCTTTTACGCAAATAAAGTCGTCCGGCTGTATTTATCAGCCATCGAAGAAGTCATTGGTAAAAATGGCTTGAACGCTACCTTAAACCTGGCGAAATTATCCCACCTGATTGATAACTATCCACCCGACAATCTGAACAAAGAATTTGATTTCGCCGATTTCTCCACCATAGCTCTTGCCCTCGAAGAAGTCTATGGCGCCAAGGGTGGACGTTTGCTTGGTGTGCGCGCTGGAAAAGCTTATTTTGCGCATGCGATACGCGCTTTTGGCGAAAAAGCCGGTTTGACACAACCGGAATTTACCAGCCTCCCCCCGCAGGAAAAACTGCGCAAAGGGCTGCCGCTTATTGCCGCAGCATCCAATTCTTTGAGCGACCAAAATATTACTGTGGAAGAGCGCGAAACTGATTTTGTTTATACATTCAATGCCTGTCCCTCTTGCTGGGGTCGTTCGGGAGAGGCAAAACCGATTTGTGCTATGCCCACCGGTTTCCTCCAAGGGTGTCTGGATTATCTTATGGATGGAAAAGAATTTTCGCTGGTGGAAGAAAAATGTCACGCAGTCGGCGATCCAGCCTGTGTTTTTATTATCAAAAAACCTGTTGAAAGCTAATTGTTGTTCTCAATGAAAAACCATCGGTTAACTAATTTATGATTTCCGGAGGGATATTTCTATTATGACTAAATCACGCTCACAACTCATGGTCGATCGACTTCGCGATCTTCACGCATGTTCACCAGACATCGAAGCTTCAGCTATCGTAAGCGTGGATGGCTTGATTATCGCATCTGCATTGCCTGCAGGGTCGGAAGATGACCGCGTTTCAGCCATGTCGGCAGCAATGCTCTCTCTGGGCGAGCGCATTGCCTCAGAACTTGGACGCGGCTCGTTACAGCAAGTGTATGTAAAAGGCGAAAAGGGTTATGTTGTCCTCGTCTCAGTGGGTGAAGAA
>JAAZNS010000187.1 GCA_012798185.1 Chloroflexota bacterium
CTATATTCCATGTTTCCGCTTTTCTTTTAGATCATAAACTTTCCGTTTTTATATAGTAATTGACCATCGGCAGTGATTTCACCGTCTTGGCGCAGGTCGCAAATCATATCCCAGTGTAAACCGGAGACATTCTTGCTGCCCGATTCGGGATAACCTTCGCCTAATGCCATATGGAAGCTGCCGCCAATCTTTTCGTCGAATAAAATTTCACCGGTGAAACGATTGATGCCCTCATTAGTGCCGATGGCGAATTCACCTACATACCGCGAACCTTCGTCGGTATCGATGGTTTTTAAAAGAAAATCTTCATTCTTTTCTGCAGTCGCTTTGACGACTTTCCCCTTTTCAAACCACAAGCGGATGCCTGTCACCTCTCTCCCATTATAAATGCTGGGATAAGAGAAATAGACATGCCCTTCTACGCTGTCTTCCACCGGTCCGGTGAAGATCTCGCCATCGGGCACGTTCTCTTTACAGGCGCAATTGATAAATTTGCGCCCGCCAATATTCAAACGCAAGTCGGTTTCCGGGGCGGTCACATGCACTTCTTTTTTATCCTTAAGCCATTCGATGACCTTTTCCTGACGGGCAAAGACTCCCTTCCAATAATTGACCGGATCGTTCATATCGGGCATGCAGGCATTGAAGACAAAATCTTCGTATTCACTCAGGCTCATCTCGGCATCCTGGGCATGCGCGTGGGTAGGGAATAGGGTTAAAGTCCAGCGTAGTTCTTTATTTGCTGCTCTTTCAAGATAGCGGTGATTGATATCAGACCAGGCTTTACGGCGGACTGCCATACGCTTTGGGTCGATGTTGGTAAGCGCTTTAGTGTTTTCGTCCGCCATGATGTTGATTTCGACATCAAATGTCTCTACAAATACCTTATAGGGTTGGGGGATGAATTTTAATTGATCATCACTCGCGTATTTGTAAAAAATCTCGGGTAAATCGGCTTGTCCAAGCCAGGTCATTACGAAACCGCCAGCTTGGATGACTTTTTTGTACACTTCGCGGATTAGCGGAGCTGCGGTGCTGGATCCGGAAATTAATACTTTATCTCCTGGTTTAACGCCGACTGAGTAATTTACCAGCATATCCGCCAGTTTTTCAACACGTGGATCTTTCATGATAACCTCTCGATTTGTAGGATTTTTTTGTAACTACTCAGCCAGGTTATGTGTTCGATTTTTGGGCGTTTACGAATGTGCAGCCTCTGAAAACACCAAAAATTACGGGAGCTTTTACAGCATTGCTTGAGCAGTTACCCGATTATTTAAATCTGAATTGACTGACCTGAAGCAGCAAGCGCGGCTTCCATCAGCGTTTCACTTAAAGTGGGGTGAGCATGAACATTACGAGCGATTTCTTCAGCCGTGAGTTCCATATGGTGCGCCAGGGTCAGCTCGGGCAGCAATTCGGTAACTTCAGGTCCGATCATATGGGCACCTAGGATTTCACCATAGGTAACATCTGTGACGATTTTCACCCATCCGGTGTATTCACCCAGCCCAAGAGCCTTACCGTTAGCTTGGAAGGGGAAACGCCCTACCTTGACTTCCCTGTCGCGTTCTTTTGCCTGCGCTTCGGTCAAGCCAAACGATGCTATTTGCGGCTGGCAGTATGTTGCCCGCGGCATCATCTCATAGTCCAGGGTAACTGTATCCACCCCGGCGATATTTTCCGCGCAGACAATGCCCTGAGCCGAGCCAACATGTGCCAGCATAAGCTTGCCGGTCACATCGCCGATCGACCAGATACCCGGGATATTGGTTGACATGCGCGCATCGATTTGAATAAAACCGCGCTCGTCCATCGCAACGCCAATCGCTTCCAGCCCCAAATCTTTACTGTTGGGTTTGAAGCCCATGGCTAATAATGCCTGTTCGGCTTCGAGTGTTTTTTCGGCGCCATTGCTGGAAACCTTTACAGTTACCCCGGTATCGGTTGCTGAAACACTTTCCACCCTATGACCAGGCAGGCATTGAATACCTTTTTTAGCGAACGCTTTGCTTAATTCGGCGCTGACTTCCTCGTCTTCCAACGGTGCCAGGCGTGGCAGCATCTCGACCAGGGTTATGTGGGCGCCATAAGCATTCCATATAGTGGAAAATTCCAATCCAATAGCTCCGGCGCCAATGACAACCGCCGATTTTGGCATGCTCTCTTGTAAAATGGCTTCCAGGTAGGTGAGGATGCGTTTGCCATCCACCTGCCAGGCGCGGGGGTATGCTGGGGTAGCACCGGTAGCAATGACAATATGTTTGCCACGCACCTGGTTGGTTTTCCCTTCGGCATCAGTCACTATGACTGATCCGGGGGCATCCAACCGAGCGCTGCCCAAAAGAACATCGATATTATTTTTCCTCATCAGGAAGCCGACGCCTTTAGTCAGCCTCCCCGATACTTGGCGGCTACGTTTTACAGCAGCGCTGTAATCCAGCACCAGGTTTTCAAATGAAAAGCCGAATTCTTTTCCGCCTTGCCGCAGCGTATAGGCAACTTCGGCATTCTTGAGCAGCGCTTTTGATGGAATACAGCCTACGTTCAAGCATACACCGCCCAGCCATTGTTTTTCAATGACTGCAGTTTTTAAACCCAGCTGTGAGGCGCGAATAGCGCAAACATATCCGGCAGGTCCGCCGCCAATAACAATGACATCATATTCGTCCATGGTTGCTCCAATTATTAAAAATCAAATGAAGTATAAACTAGGTATCAGGTAATCAGGGTTCAGTGGTTTTGGTACCATGAAAATCGGATAAAGAGCGGCGATAGCATCATTAGCATATCGATAATGTATCCGAATAACAAATCCCTGATAACAGATTACCTTCTATCTTTTGAATTCTACCATCATTGCAGCGAAAGATTGACTTTGGGCTATAATCCATTCATGCAGCAAAAATGGGATTTTACAGTGCTGGGGCGGTTATTTTTAGTATTGATAACCATCATCCTGTTGAATATTGCTCCTGAGCAACATGAAGTGACTCAAAAATTCAAACGCGTAAATGAAGCACTGAGGACAGGTTCACTGGCTGAGGCTGCCCGGCTGACTGCTGAAGCTGCCCGTCAAATGCCCCGGCGCAAAGATCTATGGGAGCGGGCGGGCAATTACGCCTGGCAAGGCAAAGATTATCCATCGGCAGTTATTTATTTTGAGCAGGCAGTCTTATCTCAAAACCTTTCCACCGAGGGGTGGCTGCATCTCGCAGAGGCTTATTTATATAGCGACAAACCGGCGAAAGCTGTGGCGGTATTGCATGAAATGAAAGAAAGCGAGCTTAGCAGCCAGGTTTATATTCAGCTTTTTCAGGCGCATCGTATGCAAAAGGATTATCCGGCAGCATTATCCGATATGCTGGCACTATGTGATTTAGCACCGCAGAATGCTAATCATTTTTATGTAAGCGGTTTATTACAGATGGTCACCCAGCCAGATCGGGCTCTGGACTCTTTACAAAAAGCGTCGTCCCTCGATGAAAATTTCACACCGACTGTCACCGCCATTATGGATACCCTTCTTCTAGTGCAGCGGTCGGGGGATCCTGTCGAATTGCTGATGGCGTATGGAAGAATCCTGGCTGCCTTGCAGGAATGGGAATTGGCTGGGGAGGCTTTCCACCAGGCTGCCATAATCGAGCCGGATCTGCCAGCAGCATGGGCTTTTTTGGGAGAAGCCCGCCAGCATGGCAATGGACCTGCCAGTATTTATGCCAGCTTGTACCCCATGGATATAACGCCAGTTGATTCATTAAATGATGAAGATGGGCTGACTGAGTTACAAAAAGCGCTGCTTCTTGATCCACAGTTTGTTACCGGACACGTATTCTTGGCATTATATTGGCAGCGTCATCAGCGGTTCGATCAGGCATTGACATCGATTGACAATGCAATTCGTTTATCGCCCGAAGACGCAGCGCTGTATAGTCAGAAAGGCAGTATCCAGGCAATGTTGGGAGATTTATCGGGAGCACTTGCTTCCTATCAACAGGCTGTGGATGTTTCGAAAAACAAATCTCAATTTTTAAAATTATTAATTACATTTTGTATCACATATGAGTACCAGCTTGAAGAAGCAGCACTGCCGGCTGCTCGTTTGCTTCTTCAAAAAGATTTGAAGGACCCGGCATCCCTCGATTTGGCAGGCCAGATTCTCACCTTACAAAAAGACCCTGCTGCAAAGAAATATCTGGAAAGAGCGCTGGACCAAGATGTCAATTATGCGCCAGCCCACCTGCATTTGGGACTTCTCTATCTACAGCAAGGTGATCTTGCACATGCAAAAGAAAAATTCACCCTGGCGAAATCTCTATCTCCTGATACAACAACAGGCATCCAGGCGCAGCGTCTTTTAGAGACATATTTTCCCTAAGGCATTGAGGAGATGTCAGCTATTAATTTTTGATATAAGGAAGACAGGGCTAAACAGGGATTTATTAATAGTATTTTCAACTTATGATTTAGATCGGCAAAGATTTATAAAAATTCTATCATCACTGCGGCTACCCTGATGAAAATATCTATGCTAAAATCAGTCCTGAAATTCACCATGAAAAAATTGCTTTGGGGTTTGTACCTGCTGCTGATTCTGATACTGAGTGGATGCCAATCCTTCGGATTGGATTATTTTGGCTTTAGCGGGGAAGCGCTCTTTAGCGATGATTTTTCGCAGCCCAGCAGCGGCTGGCGGCGCGACAGCGATGAGCATGGCAGTGCCGATTATGTAGATGGTTATTACCAAATTGCGGTCAATGACGCCGAATATCAGGTCTGGTCCAGCCCCAACTTGATCTTTGCCGATGCAGTTATTGAAGTTGACGCCATCAAGGCAGCCGGCAATGATAACAACTTATATGGTATCACCTGCCGCATGCAGCATTCCCAAAATTTCTATGCATTCTTGGTCAGCGCCGATGGATATTATGGCATTTATAAACACCAAGAAAATAAATTTCAGCTTCTTGGGCAAAACGGAATGTCACCCAGTGAAGCGATTTCTCAAGGCAATGCAGTAAATCATCTGCGGGCAGATTGTGTTGGCAATACTTTGACCTTTTATGTTAACGGTCAAAAGGTAGCCGAAACGCAGGATGATCAATTCACCAATGGGGATATCGGTCTGATTGCAGGGGCATTGAGCGCTCCTGGCGTGGTTATCCAATTCGATAATTTCGCCGTCTTCAAACCTTGATTGATACAATTTGGGAAGAAAGGATAATCATTGCTGTATTTTGATTTAATCAGTATTTTTATAATCATTAGCGGTGTTTGAGTATAGAAGGACAGGAATCAATCTTATTGGTTTGTAATACTCCAAAAAGCGATATTAAATAACAAATATCGAACTACTAATTTATAATCTCTCCGATTATGAAAATATTTCTAGATATGGTTGGCTGCCGCTTGAATCAAAGCGAGATTGAAATGTATGCCCGCCAATTTGTTGGCGCGGGGCATACTCTAACAGATACCCCTGGAGAAGCAGATTTGATTGTGATCAATACCTGCACCGTGACCAGCGCGGCAGACTCAGATTCAAGACAAAAAATCCGCCAGGCAGCAAGATTGGGCAGAGGTCAGATCATTGTCACCGGCTGCTGGTCCACCATGTTCCCAGAGGAAGCCGCTTCTCTGCCGCAGGTATGTCAAGTTGTTCCGAATCAGTTCAAGGATGAATTGGTTGCTGAATTTTTTAAATCGCAAGGGCAAATCATGCCCCTTGAATCTGATCATCGGCAGACCATCCCTGGAGGGCGGATGCGTACCCGGGCTTTTATTAAGGTGCAGGATGGCTGTGACAATCGTTGTACATTTTGTATTACTACATTGGCGCGCGGCTCAAGCCGAAGTCAACCGATCGAAAAGGTAATCGCCGATATTCATTTGGCAATGACAGATGACCCTCAAAATCCCGGATCGGCAGCCCGGGAGGTAGTGCTCACCGGTGTTCATCTGGGAGCCTGGGGGCGAGAATTTTCCCCAGCGTTGGAGCTGCGTCATCTCATAGAGGCAGTGCTTAAGGATACCGATATCGAAAGAGTGCGGCTTTCTTCACTTGAGCCATGGGATTTAAACGATGACTTCTTCAAATTGTGGGAAAACCCCCGCTTGTGTCCTCACTTGCATTTGCCCTTACAATCGGGCAGCGCTGGGGTCTTGCGCCGCATGGGACGCAAAGTAACACCGCAATCATACGCTTATTTACTGGCGCAGGCTCGGCAGGTCATACCAGAAGTTGCGATTACTACTGATTTAATTGCCGGTTTTTCTGGGGAAACTGAAACCGAATTCGACGAGGGGTTGACCTTTGTGCAACAGATGGAATTTGCCGGCGGGCATGTCTTTACTTATTCTCCCCGTCCTGGGACGGCTGCGTATGGCTTGCAACCCCAAATTCCCCTGTCGTTGCGTAAAGAGCGTAGCGCCAGGCTGCGATTAATATTAGAAGAAGCGAACCGTTCGTACCGCATGCGGTATATCCATAAATGTTCATCGGTATTATGGGAGCGCGCTGAAAAATTTGGTTCGGGATATATCATGGAGGGATTGACTGCTAATTACTTACACGTAACAGCCTTTTCGCCAGTACCTTTGTGGAATCAATTCTCGGAAGTGCGCCTCGATGCGGTAACCAAAGACGGCTTGCAGGGAACGATCGTAGCCCTCGACCAATCTATTTTTGACTGGGAAGCGCAGCAAAAAAATAAAAAGCAGGAAATATGAGAAATCATATTTCCCTGCTTTTTCATTTGCTAATTAAATTGCTCTGTCGGCTTGAGTGATGAGAAGAATTGGCTTATGATTTTGGTCCGACAGTAACACCCTGGACATAGAAAAGCTGCCAGTTATAGGGGTTCGATGATCTGGATGACCTGCCTCGATCATCGTCACTGCCTGTGCGCACATTGGGTTCATATTGGAATTTGATATAAATTTTCTTGCCGCTATATGCCGAAAGGTCAATTGTTTCCTGATGCCAATACTTGTTTGTACCGCCGTAATATTTAATGCGGTCCCAGGTAGTCTCGCCTTCGACCTGAACTTCGACATAAGTGAAATTTACCCTGCGGTCAGACATATATTTAGCCCAAAATTTAAGCTGCGGTTCTTTCCAGGCAGAATCAATCATCACGCTTTGAGCGCTCATCAGCCAGGCTGAGACACGATAATTTTGCGCTACCCAGCAGCCAGTGCCGCTTTCACGGCAGGAATACAAAGAATTGATCATGTCCCAATGATGGGTGTACCAAGAGGTGATCTCCACTGATGATCCCTGCTGATGCGTTCTGATTGACAAGATTGGGGTAATAAAAGCAGATTGTGAGAAAAGTATCGTAAACGCCAGAATGATGGCAAACATACGGCGAAACAGGATTTTATTCCTCATGGGTTACTCCTTAAATAACCAAGAAATTTCTTTGGCGCAGATTTAATGCGCTGTTCAGTGTACTTGCCCTGAGACATTATACCCGGTATAGATGAGAAGAAGATGAAACTTGCCTCTTTATCAAAAAGAAAGTTCTGGGTATTTTTATTTCGCGGCAGCAAAAGAACGAGGAACGATTAATTTCTCCTGGCGCCTTTCAGCACCTCACCTTGACACGTATCAGGCGCGGATGTATAGTAATTGAAAACCGAGAATCTAAAATCGAAAGCCGTGATTTGCACATCGATAAATTTTGACAAATACCTGGCAGGCAACCACTATAAGGATACCCTATGACCGAGATCAAAACCCGGCAAGTGAAGGTTGATACAGAACGTTTCTATATATTGAATCCCGTGCCTCCCTTTGTTGATATTATGCTGCGCTCTTATTCAGTGAGCCCGTTGGATTTTGCCAGAATTGTGGAGCTCACTTTTGGCTACCGCAATGACCCGCGCCTAGTCGAGATGGTCAGAAAAGCCGGCGATGCTTCTGCAAAGGTAGCTTATTTGATCGATTCGAATGAGACACCCAGTACTATTCTAGATATGCTACGTGGAATCGCCCAACCGCATGTAGAGTATTTACAAACTCTACCGGATAAAGTGCAAGCGACCATCAAGGGTTTACTTTCGATCAACACCGTCCCACAGGGTTGTGAGAATTATAGCATTCCGGCATTACTTGAATTAGATCGAATTCAGGGGAAAATCACCAAAGCGCTTAAGGATAAAATGGTAGGCAGAGAACTCGCCCAAGAATTCCATAAGGATAATATGGCAGCTTTGCGATTGCTGGATAAGGATTGGGCGCGTTTGCGCAGCCAGAAAAAAGCCACCTGGGGATCGACTCAGCCTATTCCTGAACAATCCCAAATGCAATTTGTGCCTGTATTTGAGAACAAGCGTTTAAAAAAGCTATATGAAACATGTGTCATTGTAGATTCGCCTGGAACAAAGACGCTTCAAAAATTTATACCGCCTGTTCTCAAACGCCCGCTTCCCGAAAATGAACCTTTGCCAGCCATGGGATCGGCAGATTGGCTGATCCGCGAGGTAGGCAAGGTAGGAAGGCACTTCACCCGTGCTTTATTGAAAATTATCAATGACCGCCTGGACGCCGAAAAAATTCCCTTAGAAGCCGGAAATTATGAATTAATTAATCGCCGCGCCCAGGAGGCGTTAAAGGAGTTTATCGAAAGAACGCCATAAGCGTTTTTGCGCACGCTTAAAAACCATTTATGACGAAGATAAGAAAGCCAGAAATCCTTGCTTAAGTTTCTGTCATTTCCTGTCTCAATTCCCCCCTTGTCAACATGATTACCGCTGCCAGGATCAAGCCGCCGCCCAGCAAACTGAGAGGAGGCAGGCTTTCGTTAAACAACCAGGCAGCCAGGATTACCGTCACCACCGGCTCTAGGGTAGAGAGCATGGCAGCATTGGTGGCACCGATAAGTTTGAGCCCTGCCAGGAATGTAGTCACCGGGATGACAGTGGCAATCACTGCGATACCGATCACCACAAGCCAGCCAGAGCTGGTGGCAGGCCAGTGTGGCTTATTGACTGCGGTCAATATTGCATACACAAAGCCTGCTGCAGTAAAGATGATCGTAGAAGACGGCAGGGCAGATACCTGTTTCATCACACCATCCCCCACGATAATATAAATCGAATAGATGATTGCCGAAGCCAGCGCAAAAACGACGCCTAGCCACTGCCCTCCCTGCGGATCAGCGGTTAGCATGGCGCCCAAAGTCGCTGAGATTAGTGCGGCGATTTTTATAGAGGTGAGTTTCTCTTTAAGGAAGATAACGGACAGCACTGCAACGATGGTCGGATAGAGATAGAGCAGCAAAGCCACCAAGCCAGCCGAAGCATATTTGATGGCACTAAGGTAGGTAAATGATTGTCCGACATACCCGATGGCGCCCATGCCGATCAGGAGCAGCAGTAGTGTTCGTCCTGCAGGCAGTTTTTCCCTTCGAATTATCAGCAATGCCGACATCAGGATGGCAGAAAAGGTGAAGCGTAAAAACAACAAAGTGAAGGTATCAATGCCTTCAGCGTAGGCTAGGCGACCGAAGATCGCCAGCGTGCCAAAGGATGCTGCAGAGATGATGATATAGAGTGCGCCGATGATACGTTTCATGGAACGATTATTGTTGGAGCATTATTGGTTAACCTGGAATGAACTTTTCCCCAAACTCCCCTGGCATTCATCTGCATATAGGATGGGGGAAGGCGGGGAGAACGAGATTATTTTAAAGATTCTTTTAATCGAGTGGATAGTATCACCGTGACTGCCATCAGAATAATCAACACTAACAAGGAAGCCGTCATCGAACCGGTTTCAGGTGATTTCAGGCTGTCCATGCCCAGGATGAATATGATACCCGAAATTTGTCCCATTAATAGCAGCAAGCCATTGGAGGTACCTTCCGGAGCGGGATAAGTGATTTCGGCAGCATACTGGTAACCAATAGGGCCTGCGGCTAATAAGAAGAAACCCAGCACAAAGGCTGAAACAAGCAGCAAACCATAAGCGGAAGCATAGGTTACTCCCAGCATTCCCAGGGTTGCGCCGGTTAGACATAAGACGATGAAAGAAGCCCGTTTTCGGTAACGATCAGAGAGAGTCGGCAGTGATAGCGCACCCACAATACCGCCAACAATCATCAAACCGCCCGCCACACCTGCTTGAGCGATCGAGAAACCGCGGGGATGTAAAATATTTTCGATCCAGGTGGTTATGGCATTGAAGGCTCCCAACCCGATAAAAAATGTAAACAATAATATAAGGAAGTCTTTCTGGCGGATCATCTGTTTAAAGCCATCCATAACCAGGGAGCGTTCATCTTGACCGGGGGGACAGGGGGGTGAAGGCGGGCGCTCACGGGCGGTCATAAAGAATATGAAAGCAATTATTACCGCTGCAATGCCATAGATGAGCAGCATAGTGTTGATACTGCTCGCCAGGGTGAGCAGGGGCGTTAATGCCATGCCTGCCATAATGCCTACGTAAATTGCCAGCGAACCTAAACCGGCAGCTGTGGCCCGCTCACGAATGGGAAACCAGCGTGCAGCTACTGTGGTGACAGCGTTAAGAATAAAGGGCTGCCCGACTGCGATTCCGATTTGAGCGATAAACACCCAGGTAAAACTCGAGGCAGCCAAACCGCGCAGCAAGCCAAAAATTCCGGTAAGCGCTGCGCCCATCCCCACTGCTACGCGGATGCCATAGGTATCAATACACCATGAAGCAGGGAAAGAAACGAAAAGATACACCACCATAAAGCACATGGATAACAAGCCAATGCTCAGGTCGGGAACACTATAATATGCTGCTGCAGCGCTGGTGATTGGTGCAAAGGTGATCCATGCCAGCTGGTTTATCCCCACCACTAACATAAAGGCAAGCAACACCACCCAACGGTAGCCATAAATTTTAAAGCTGGTTTCTGCCATGATACTTGTTCCTCCCGGGTTTTGTTTGCATGGTATTTTTATACATCAGTTCTTACCCCCTATTCTTCGTTCATCTCCAATTTCCTTAGAGAAATAAGAGAAAGGAGGGGGGTTCTGGCTTGGATCAGCTCTACCGGTGGATCGCTGCCTTAGGTTGACCAAACCAGCTTGTTATCTAAATATTCTTATAACCGAAAGCCAAATTACTGATTTACCGGATATACCAAAGATTATCGAATTGTACATCAAATTATCTGATTAGATTGCGCTAGCTTAATAAAATATCCACCGGGGGCATGGAATATGTTCCAATGTCTATCCATGTCTTTCCCGATGCCCCAAGGCAAATTGATTCGACGCGGTTATAGAATCAATATGGGGCATATTGCAGAAATAAAAGAAATGGTTATACCCTGAAGCGGAAATTGTTCCAATATAGAAAACACAACACGTCATCAGGTTTTACCCAATGACGCGTTTTACCGATGGTGTTATCGTAATTTTCTTACGCTTCCACGAAAGCATGTGCCGGAAATCGAAATGAATTGCGATTAACGCGGTTCTACAACAAATTTTATTGCTGTACGCACCTTTTGGTCGATTTCGACATCCACAAATTCTGGGATGAAGATTATCGTATAGCCATCTTCTGCAAGATAGCTCTTGGCGAGCGCCATGGCTTTAACAGCCTGATTAATAGCGCTGGCGCCGATAGCTTGGACTTCAGCCCGTTTGTGTTCCCGGACAACCCCTGCGATCGCGCCTGCCACCGCTGCAGTGCGTGACTTGCCAGAAACCTTGATGATGTCCATGGGGATCCCTCCCTTGCTAGGCGATCGAGCTGGCACTTGAATGTGGCAGCGTCATAATGATGAGAAAAAACGACGATGATTTATTAGATTGTACAAGATATTTTGAAACAAAGCAAGCACTTTTTCAAATAAAAGAAGCAGCGAACGTATAATTTTCTTTAAAATATTTCTTTTTCAATCATCAATAGGGTTAACATTTCAGTGAATTTTTCATAGAATTAATTTCAACATACTCTAAGGTATAATCAGCGCATGGCAAGGAAGAAGTCGATTGATGACTTAAGCACAGATGAATTGCGCTGGATGCTGGTGGAAAAACGCCGCCAGGAGCGTCAGAACCGTTTGGAAAGCTATCGCCGAGTGGGACGAGCGATGGTCGTTGCGCCAGAGGTAAGTGAAACTTCGTTGGATACCATGCAAAGCACCGCAGAAGAGGATTTTGAAGAAGAATTACCAGGCAGACGAAAGCGCTCCCGGCGGAAAAGCGCATTGGATGGTTTTCTTTTATTAATCGAAATCAGCGCCGTGTTGGGTTTCCTATTCATTCTGTTTAACGGCTTGAACCTGATCCGTGAGTTGAATCAGGAAGTGGCATCTGCATTGGAACAACCAACGATGACGCCCACCGCCCTGGTGATGGCGGTAGTGCTGCCCTCTGGTCATACCCCCCCCAATTCTCCAGGCGGCAGCAGTCCCAATGAAGCAGAAATTCCAGAGCACCTGCGCCCGCTAATGCAGTCGCTGGCAGTACTGCCCATGCCCACCTCCAGCCCAGAGCAGGCGATCCGCATCCAAATTCCATCTATCCGGGTGGACGCGCCGGTGGTGCAGGGTGATGGTTGGGAACAATTAAAAAAAGGGGTGGGACAGCATGCCGGCACCCCTAACCCCGGACAAAAAGGTAATGTCGTCCTCGCGGCACACAATGACATCTTTGGAGAGATTTTCCGAGATCTGGATAAGCTAAAAAAGGGCGATCAGGTGATCGTGTTTACCAATCAGCGTTCTTATACCTATGTTGTTTCCCGGGTGGAAATTGTGGAGCCCACTTCGGTGGAAGCCATGGCGCAAACCAGCCAACCTTTGCTCACCCTGGTTTCTTGTTACCCCTACATGGTCGATGATCAACGCATTGTCGTGGTTGCCCAATTACAGACTAGTGAGGGATAATGAGGTATAATTTGCCCTTCGGAGGCATGTTGTATGAGTAAAAAGATAAAAAAGCAAGCACGCAAGAGCAGCCTTTCAGCGGCGCAAAGCGTACAATCCACATCAAGCGCAGCGAATGGCGCTGCACCTGCCAGCACAATGCGGATGGCTGAAAAAGAATTCAATCCTGATTACACCCCCGTAATTAAAGATTTAAAGCGGATAGGTTCTTTGGCAGGGATATTTATCGCTATCCTTGTGATTCTGACATTTTTCCTGCGCTGATCATCGATATTGTGTGGAACACAGGCATTAAATAAGATTAATTCAGGAAAGTGCGGTTTAGTTTTTCTCGATTAAGCGATATCTAAATATATTGCTAAAACACAAATGCGACGCGCTATATGGATGCGTCGCATTGTTCTTTATTCTCATCGAGGGTAATCAATTTAAAGATTCTCTACGATGATTTCAAAGTTCAATCCCACAAGTTTAAAAACCTCCCCAATTTCAGGATGGTGAATTGGTTTCTCAGGTAATGAGCATATAGCAGGGCATCGATCTCATCCTGTTTTGATAGCCCGATTTCTGAGACAGCGATCGGGGCTTTCACCGATTGAAGCAAAGAAATGATCTTTTCCGGAGGGGGGACAGCAGCGGCAATCTCAACGATTTTCTTCCACTTACGGAGAATGATTTTCTTTAAAGACGAAAATTCATTTTCAGTCATCGAGAGGTAATTGCTTTGTCCCTGGATGATCATATTTGGATTTGTAGGAAATGCTTTTTCGATGATTTCTTGTTCTTTTTGCGATGGCGGAATGCAAGCGTTTTTTAATCTACGTTTGATTTCACCGGTTTTTAAACTGTGGAGTTGCTGCCATCGTTCAGAAATCAACACAGCGCTGATGCCCACCTTTGCACCATGCAGCACAGCCGGGCGCCTCAGACGCAGCAGCAGCATTTCCCAATAATGCGATAAATGATGTTCTGCACCCGACGCCGGGCGGGAATTTCCTGCCAGCGACATGCAAATACCCGATTCTACCAGCCCGTTCATTAGTCCATTGATTCCCGGAGGGGTTGCCAGGTTAATGCCTTCACGGTGATCGATGCATATTTGCAATGCTTTTTCTACTCTGGCTGCAATGGCAGCATCGTACGGATCATCCATGATGAGATGCGCCAATTTCCAATCTGCCAGTGCGGTAAATTTTCCGATCATATCGCCAAAACCGGCAGCAATCATAGTCTTCGGCGCCTGGCGTAAGGTGGAGAGGTCGGCAAAAATGGCTATTGGTGGCAGGCATGGCACCGATTCTTTATTGCCTCTCACTACAATCGATGCATTTGCAGAGGCAAAACCGTCGACGGAGGGTGCTGTAGGCAGGGAAATAAATGGTGAGCCCTGTTGATGGCTGCAATAACGGGTGATGTCGGTGATGGTACCGGAACCGACTGCCAGGTAAACGCCAGGATCGCTGCCAGAATGGGCAAGCACCTCATTCAGCGTCGCGACATCGGCAATGATTTCTTGTCCTTCCAATACAATGGTGTGGACAGCCCAATTTTGAGCGCGCAATAATTCTTTAACCCGTTTACCTAAAACTGCGTGCGTGTTGGTGTCGCTTACCAGGGTGAAGCGATGGAAATCATTCGCCTGGCAAAACGCAACAGCTTCTTGCAATGCAGTTTCACCACATTGGTAAGTGAGATTATTTTCGGACATGGAAAATCGCTATCACCTCAAATGATATTTTTCGGTAATTGGTTATAATTTTGTGATTATATACCTGGTGAAGGGATTTTTGTTGTAAAAATGGGATGACAAATAAATTTCCGCGGTTATTTTTGAAGATTACGATCTGGTAGTGTTATGATCAATCGCTGCGAATCCAATCCCAACCAGCACCAATATGATACCTAACAGATGATAAAGCGAAAAACTTTCTCGTAAAACCAAGCAGGAAAGAATTACAGCGCTGAGGGGCATCATCCCAGTGAAGACAGCCGCAGTGCTGGCTGGCACCTTTGCTAAACCGCGGAACCAGCAAATGAAGGCGACGATAGTTGCAAATCCCCCGTAATATAGAATAACCAGCCAGCCTTGCAGCGGGGTTTGTGCCCAATTGAAGGAAATAGCTTCGATCGATGCAAAAGGGATAAACATAACAAGCGCTATAACACTTAATATTGTCGTTCCTGCCAGATTGGAAACAACCGGAGAAGTAATCTTGCGAAATATGGTAAACAACGCTTCTCCCACCACTGCACTAAAAATGAGCAAATTGCCCAGCAGCGGATTAGGACCACGGTTAATATTAGGGTTAACACTTGCAATATTGATTACCAGGATGCCAGCCAGCGAGAGAACAATACCAGCGATTTTTCTGCCATTTAATTGCTCTTTGAGAAACACAAATGAGATAATGCCCAAAACCGCCGGGGTGGTGCTGGTGATGATTCCGCTTTCGATAGCTGTTGTATATTTCAAGCCGACCAGCATGAAGACCGTAAATAAAAACACGCCGGATAAAGATTGAAGAAAAAGGTAGAACCAGATCTTCAAGTTTACCCGCGGAAATCCCTTTTCGCTGCTCAGTAACCAGGGAACCAGAATGAGGGATGCCGCCACAAATCTAAGGCAGCCACCCAAAAAGACAGGGAACGCTGAGATCAATAATTTACCGGCAACCACCGAGCTTCCAGCAAGCGCCATTGCCAAAGATAATTCAAGATATGCCTGGATATTTCTTTTCATTGGCAGCAACTCCACAAAAGCGAATTACTGCCAGAAGCATATTCCGTTTTTGGTTAGTTGTCTTGAATGAGATTGCTGTATAAGCCCGGTGTATAACCCCAGACGCGTTTAAACCAGCGGGTCAAGTGACTTTGATCGCTGAAACCGGTAGCGAGTGCTGCCTGCGCGATTGTTTCGCCTTTTACCAATAAGTCTTTAGCGTGCTGTAGCCGGATTTGCCTCAGATAGGTTTGCGGGGGCAACCCTACATACTGCTTGAACATATGCACCAGGTGAAAGCGGCTTATATTGGTTAAACGGCAAAGATCAGCCAACGAAATATGAGAGGCATAATGCGTCTGCATGTAATCTTTAATCAGCGATATTACATGCGGATCTTTTCTTACGGGCTTGATTTTTGGGGGATTTTCAGCATGGCGCAAGATCATTTGAGCAATCGTATTAACCAGGGTGATATCCTGGTCCAACAAATCCTGCCCTGTATCTGTAAGTTTTATATGAAGACGGCGAATAGTTTGCGCCAACACTTCATCACGGATGACACCTGATTGAAAGAAAGGGAATCCCAAGGTGCGGTTAGCTACTTCTGAGGCAATTTGTTGCCAAATAGCGGGATCGAAATAGAACATACGGTATGTCCATCCCTCGCTTTGCATGGCATGACCATCGTGTAATTCTCCTGGCAGACATAAGTTGATCTCTCCGCTTGCTGCGACAATATTTGCGCCACGATAATGAAATTCCAATGCCCCGCGCTCGATAATGCCGACAGCAAAACGATCGTGGGTATGGTTTGGAAATGTTTGAGTTACATAGGTGGCGTGCAGCATCTCCAGGTTATTGAATTGCGGTAAGCGCCAAACTTTAACACGTTCGATGATTATTCACCTTCAGAAATAGTATTTTTTGATTATTGCAGAAAAACAAATATATATCGGTACGTTGGTTATTCTAATAATAATTTTGAATAACCTTCCATTTTCATGAGGAAAAATTTTACACCAATTGTTACATTATCTTGATGGATGGCTTATTCATTCATACTTTAAACTTTTTGAATTGCGGCAGATAATTCTTATGCACAGCAAACAGTTCATTGACCATCTGGCGAATTTCTGCCAGGGAGAGAACGGCAGCGGTCAGCGGGTCATAGCAGATAGCGCGGTAGATCAGCGTTGGATCGCCGGTAAACGAAGCCTGGATTGCCATTTCTTCAA
>JAAZNS010000017.1 GCA_012798185.1 Chloroflexota bacterium
ATATAAGGAATGCTAAAGTTGGCAATGAATATGATTAATCACTATTCTGATTTTGCACACGTAACCATATGCCCGCTGCATTACTATGGGGATCATGAGCTGCTTGTGCCAGCCGTCATCGATAATCAAATGCCACTTATACCGCCATGTTCCCCAGCCTTCTGTAATTCATCAATAATAATTATGATCCGAGCGGAGATATGTGCGCCAGCTAGCGCCTGAAGCCATAAATGAGAATGATGGATATTCCGATGAAGATCACAACCAGCGCTACTAAAAAAGTAGGGTTGTGTTTTAATGGGGTTTCGGAAGGAAGGTTTTCTTGTGTGACGGGAATTGTTTGGGATGCAATACTGGCAGCTGGAGGCGATGGTGTTGCGATAACCAGCGTTAGTATGCTGCCGGAAGGCTGCCGGGTTTCGGTTAGTGTCTCGCTGGGTTCAACAGCTGGCGGCGTATAAATTGGAAAAATTAGCAGCTTTTGCCCAGGTTGAATCACTAATGAGTCGTCTATAAACGTATTAAAACCGCGAATCTGATCTATTGTAACGCCATATGATATCGCAATTCCCCATAAGGATTCTCCGGATTTAACGATATGGAAAATCGAGCCATTTTCATCAGGGGTGCTTGTCCCAAAGGGAGAAAATGTTGCAGCAGTAGCAGGAACGGCAGTCTCAGCCGGAACTGGTTCACCTGGATGGATATTCACGATGTAATATATATTCCCATCATCGGATTTTGCCACGCCTGCCCCAATGTTTCCATTCAAGTAACCAATCAAAATATTGCGATGTCCCCAATCCGCCCATGCCTGGGTGACAACGAAGTATACTGAGGCGAATTCTTGACTCAATTCAGCAACATTTTCTTCCAAACCGATCGATTGCGGAAGGGTGCCGTCGCTGTGAAGATGCGTGCCGCTATGAATGGAAGCTTGATATTCCGAATGTTGCTGGGCATAAGTATTGACTGGAAAGCATATCCAGCTAATGGATAATACCAAGACCGATATGATGATTTGTAATTTATTTGGCTTGGTCATATTACTTATTCTGAATCGATAATTGGGGAAATCACCAGATCATTGATTATTTCGATCTCAGAAATATTTGAATTTTAAAAATTGAAAATAAGCCAATGCCCTGATGATAAATCACCTAATAAAACCATTTCCAAATCACACCTGACAATTATTATAAAGTGATTACTTAAAGAAAATTATTCGAATCTAGGAAAAGCAATGTCAAGCCGGACTTGCTCGTTGATTTTTTGTGATTTATATTGTATTTAAATGCTGCCTGGGCAACGATGAATACCAGCGCGTGGTTAAATATCCAATAATTCCACCACCAAATCCACTTATCAGGAACCACTTAATCGATTTGTATAAAATAAGATTTTGAAACAGCTGGTTCCAATCCTGCCAGAACGACAAAGCATGTTGCCCGAATATAATAAAGTATTCCATGTGGGGAAGCCCGAAAAAGGCAAGCATGACAATATAGTTAAGATAATAACCCAATACTGCGCTCACACATACGGTGATAACTGCCACTACTGACAAATGCTGGGAAGATGAGCGATTAAATTCATAAACTGCAGGCACGATGGCTGGTATCAGCCAAACCCCTAAATAAATAAACAAAAATATGGGCAGCAATAACCATATCATGGTTTCCGGAATGAGATTTAACACACCAGCAAAATGATTGAATATTCTCGCAACCAAGCTAAAATAATGCCAAAAGGCAGCACCAAAAACCAGACCGACAAGACAATACAAAAACCAACGCTTTTTCATTTTTTCCTCCTTGATGATTATAGAGACAGCATTTTTCAATGCGAAAATTCTGCTTGTTAGTAGTGTATAAATATCCCTATTTTCGGTTTTAAGATTGCGTTGGTCAATTGTGGATTCCCCCAGGTTGTCTCCTGTGGATTTCCATAGTTTTAAAACGAGTTCAACCCTCGAATTCACCTCAAACTTGGTGTAAATATTTTTTAGGTGAAATTCTATTGTACGTTCGGAAATACCAAGAATGAAAGCCATTTGTTTATTGGTCTTGCCTTGCAATAAAAGATCGATTACTTCCCGTTCCCGGCTGCTTAATGGATGGGGCTGAGGCGTATTTAATTGATTATAGTTTTTTATATTATTGGTCATTTTTATAGAATTATCTCGAGTGAAAACGGTTTAATATAATCAATAATTGGGTTACGACAGATGGTTAATATTTCTGTAAGAAATGATTATATAAGATTTTACATTTTTATCATACCCCTTTATCATACCCCCCCAATAGCATCACTTTCACTAAAAATAATCACGGAACGATAAGATTTTTTAAGATTCTTTTATTTTCCCGTTTTGTTATTTGTTGAATTGTTTGGCGATTGCCATATATTGCCTGCGATAAGAATCGAATGCCTGCCTCCCGGTGGTTGAGAGTGAACAAACTGTGTTGGGATACTTACCCTTGAAACTTTTGATGATTTTTATATAGCCATTTTCCTCAAGTTTACTCAGATGGGCAGAAAGATTACCTTTACTCAGCCCGGTAGCGTTTAGAAGATAGGAGAAATCTGCGCTTTCGCAGGCTGAAAGCACTGCCATTATGGCAAGACGAGAAGGCTCATGGATCAGCCGGTCCAGGTTTGTTATATCTTTGTAATTGTTTTCCATTGCTCACCTGATTTTACTGCGGTTGATACACGCCATAGATTGAATACACCGCTTGCTGCTAACAGCAGGCACCACCCGAAACCAAATATGAGTGAACTTTGGGAAAATGGAAGATGTGCAACTAGTACAAGTGTCGACAGCAAACCACCGATCACTCCAAGCCAAACATAGCGTGGTAGCCCAATGAACCTGCCCATGCCGAGTAAGATATAACCAAAAGCCCAGCCGGTTGCTGCCAGTAAAATTCTTAAAATAAATATATCGTTTACCTTACCAATA
>JAAZNS010000188.1 GCA_012798185.1 Chloroflexota bacterium
ATCCTGGGCAGTATACTCATTGCTTTAATCATATTAATATGGCTGGGTTTACAAATCCAACCACGACCCTTTCCAGCTTATCCAGATAAAACCCAGCAGTTAAAGACCGTATCACTTCCCCCTGGTCTTCCAGTGCCAGTGGAGCGCTTCTATAGTATTGTATACGGCAATGAAATCCCGGTGATCGAAACGGTGGTCATTCAAGGGCGGGGAATTATGAAACCCTTCATGAAAATCCCCATTCCAGCACGGTTTATTTTTGTACACAATGCCGGCAGGGATTATCGTCATTATTTTGAGGCAACACTTTTCAGAATCCCATTGCTGAAGGTTAATGAAGGATATATCGATGGCAAGAGTTTGTTTGAAAGCCCGATGGGAAGTTATTATAACGAAGCGAATTCTAACCAAGCCGCTAATCTTGCAGTTTGGGCTGAAGCGGTTTGGTTTCCAGCGATATGGGTGACAGACCCTCGCTGCCGCTGGGAACCCGTGGACGAAAATACGGCATTACTGTTTGTGCCTTTCGAAGAGGGGGAAGAGAACTTTATCGTGCGCTTTAACCCTCAAACAGGATATATTGACATGATGGAAGCTATGCGTTATCGCGACCCTGGGGAGGGTAACCCAAAAATCTTATGGATTTCCCGCATCGAAGCAAGTCAACCGCTTCCGGGAACCAAAATCAACCTGCTCGGTTCGGTAATGTGGCTGGATCAGGGTAAGCCCTGGGCATATTTCAACGTGGAAGAAATGGTCTACAATGTGGATGTGAGTACTTATATCCGCCAGAGGGGACGCTAAGGCCGGCAAGTGCGTCCATTGATGATTGGCAGAGTTCTATTTATATTGAAGAGAATCCTTATCTATATCGCGTTTTTTTGCTGGTGCGAAACACTTGCCGAATTATAAATCCGGCAAATGATTATGCTGATAGGGATGAGCCGGCACTCAAGCTGGCATTATTTATCGGTATCCTACATTTACTGCAAATACGATTATCAGGCAGCAGAAGACCATCATCCCCAACAAAAATGGGCCAGACCAACGCAGCCACTTGGTATAATTACACCCTGTAAGGCTGAGAACAAACA
This sequence comes from Chloroflexota bacterium, assembly GCA_012798185.1. GTDB lineage: Bacteria > Chloroflexota > Anaerolineae > Anaerolineales > UBA4823 > JAAZNS01. The sequence continues at coordinate 1,095 of JAAZNS010000188.1, forward strand.
TTAACGTGACATCGGTTGGATAGAGTGTGTTGGGAAAACTGTCGCCAAGTATGAATATCTGGCAGACCATCCGACGGGTTAATCCTGCTACATCACCCAGCGGTACGAATATTGGCATCAGCAGGTACGCTTTAATAAATGATCCGGAGACAAAAATTTCCACAATCAGTGTGGTCAACAGCATCTGTAACGCTGCAAGGGTGGGATTCGAAACAGTAATGACCTGGGAAAGTTTATAAATAATCGTATCGATGACTAAACCCTCGGTTAAGATATAACTCAAACTCATAATCATTGCCATAATGAATATAAGCGGGAAAAAGGATATTGCGCCTTTCCAAAAATCCACCAGCATTTCTTTGAATGGGTATCTCTGTTTTGGAATATCAATCAAGGCATCGTAGGAATAGAATTTACGCCGAACAGAATCTTCTTCGTACATTAGCGATTTCTTTGGGTCTTTTTCAATCCGATACGCATAACTCAATAACCAGGCTAATAGCGCTACAATGGTCACGCCGAGAATAATAAACCTCAACCATGTCCCTGAGTATAATGGGACACCTGCAAGTGCCTGAGCGATTCCCACGGTATAAGGGTTAAACGTGCTGGCAGCAAAACCGCGGATAGAAGCCAAAAAAACCATGCCAATACCCACTAATGAATCCCATCCCATGGCAAACGATAACGCTACCGTTAACGGAACGATTAACGGAAGACTATCTACTTCTCCCACCACAGAACCAAAAATAATAAATGACAGTGTGATGACAGCAAGCATAAGATACTTCTTCTTATGCAGACGGCGTACTACAGAGGAGAAAAACCGTTTGATTAATCCACTTTTGTCTAGAACGGCATACAAACCGCCAATAATCATAATAATTATGCAAAGGAGAGTATTCGTTAAACCCGAATCACTCACCATTAGTTCAAAAGGGGCGGTGAACCAGCACCACACTGGTAATGGATTTTGGTCCTCATATTCATGATATGTTCCATCTATAACGTATTCCACGCTGTCGATTACTTGGCGGTCATAGGCGCCTTGCGGGAAAATCCGGGTCAGGATTCCCATAATAATAATAAGACAGAGAAAAATGGCAAAGGCAAAAACATAAACCTTCTTATTGATTTGAATTCCATATTTTTGTTCTTGGATGGGCGATGGTACGGATTGCTCTTGATTTTGTGGCGATTTGCTCATAGAGGTTACCTGTTTGAGTAAATTTTCCTAAATCCAAAAGGGCGAGAGCATTAACTGAATTCTTTTCCAAAGAAAATGATCACATCCCTTCTATTCATTTTCAACCATTTTTTCAGTCTCATAGGTCATTTAAAGCTTCTCGATCGTAATACTTTCCGCCCAAGACAATGGCTTCGATATTGCGGATATTAGAGATATTTTCAAGAGGGTTATTTGAGAGAATGACCATGTCTGCCAGCTTGCCCGGTTCGATAGAGCCAACACAGTCGCTCAGTCCCAGGCAATCTGCGGCATTGGCTGTGGCAGTTTTCAGCGCTTCGGAAGGTGAAATCCCGCATTCAACCAATAATTCCAATTCTTCATGGATACCTTCGCCAAAAAAGACCATGACCTCTAAGGGTTCTAGTATAAATGCACTGTCTGTACCTGCGAGTAAAGGTATCCCAGCTTTATGTAGAGCGCAAACCATTTCTTTGCAGACATCCATGTATTTTTGTGCGCCGGCAATTATATATTCCATTTGTGGATCTTCATTGCAAATATCGTTGTGCTGTTGGATGTTTCTGCGAACATAGTTTGGATATTTTTCTAAAAGGGGATTATCTGCATCCCACTGACTCGTACAAACGCTTTTTACTGCAATCAATGTGGGGGTCACATAGGCACCGGCAGCTTTAAATGCATTAACCAGCTGATGGAATTTTTGGTCGTCTTTTGTTTTCCAAGCCAAATAATCCAATTCTACAGATTCGATTCCATTAGTTTTTAATTCTTGCAGACGCTTTCGTAACGAAACCTCATCTTTTGAAACCGCAATTGGAATCCCCAACATGTGTTCGATTGTTTTTTGGCCTGCTTTCAAAGCCTCGAAGGCAGTAACCGAGAAAGGCACGTGTCCACAGAGAGGAATATTTTCATTTTTACATCGTTCAGCCGCGGCAAAAAATGCTTCACGTGGAAGCATGCTATGGATTTTCACCAGATCTGCACCTGCTCTAATTATTGTGGAAATCTGGATTTGAACATCCTGTGCGGTTTCGGCAAACAAGCGGAAAGCCGGGAGAGGTATGAACCCATCCAAGATCGGTCCAGCAAAGGAAATGCGTGGTCTTGGGTGATGATTGTATCTCCATTCCATAGTGTTGGTAAGGTCAGAACCCACATCGCGAATTCCGGTTACACCATGCTGTAAAAACTGAGGAAACGCATATTCGGCGCTGGAAACAACATGAACATGCATATCCCACAAACCAGGAATGATGAATTTACCTTTCGCATCGAGGCGGCGTGCTTTGGTATCCACGCGGCTGCCCAGGTGGGTTATTTTGCCGTTTACAATTTCCAGGCATTCACAAGGAATGATCTTGCCTTCGTTCACATCAACCACATATGGATTTTCGAGAATCATCTGCTGTTCGCTTACTGGTTCATCGAGATAGCAGAGAGGAAAATTTATTCTCTCCATCGTTTCATTGCTTTCTATATATTGAGTTGATAAAGAAATTATGGATAGCGAATATTGGGTATAATTGATACATAGGAGAGCGTGACCGGGTGGTCACAAATATAACATTCTCATAATTGATTGTCAAGAGGTCATATGCCCATCAAAGATTTTTTGCGCTTACCAGAAGCAAAGCAGGATGAAATTTTGAATGCTGCTTTAAAAGAATTTTCATTTTATGGTTATGATCTGGCTTCGACCAATAGGATTGTGGCGGAAGCGGGCATTTCTAAAGGTGTTTTATTTAAATATTTCAATAACAAAGAAAGCTTATTCCTTTTTCTGATAAAGAAATACCTATATGAGTTTAACGAATTATCTCAAGTAAAGAGAGATTACAACGATCTTTTTGACTATTTTATAGCAAAGAATAATGCAGAAGATGACATTTGCGATGTCCACCCAAAATTCAGGTGGTGTTTTATCGCTTTAAATAAAATCCTTAATAAACCGGATCACCCAGTCCATAAAAAAGCTTTGGAATATTATTATTCGTATGTCGATATCAACATCGACATGGTAATGAGTAAATTGGACGAAAACCGTCTCCGGGATGGAATTACCCCCGCAGATGTACGAGAGGTTATTGTTTTTTTAATCAACGGTTTCCGCGCCATGACTCATAAAGATCCAGAAAGAACGCCTGCCGAAACAGAGAAATTACACCAGGTAGAGAAGTTGCTCATTTCTGTAGCCAGAAACGGAATTTACAAGTGAGAGATATCCTTATCGATTTTTGATATGGCAACATTGAATCGGGGGTTATGATTTCTTTTAAGGTGGAAAAGGTTGAGAGACAGCTGCTGAGATTTACCCCCTGACAATTTTATATGCTTACCCGCGCATTTCCGGGTAAGCATAGCTGCTGGTTAAATAAATCAACTGAATAATTATTATGGTTTAATCCAAATGCTTATCTTTATTTAAATAGTTAACTTACCAATGGAGCGAGTAAAGACCCAGCCAGCCGTGCTCCCCACACTTTAATTATGTTAGCATGATGAGGAATATAAAAACTCTGCCTGGCATCCAGCCAGCCCTGGTTTTTCCAGTAGTGGTAATCAACTGAGTCGTCGATATGCCTTTGCCAGGCGCGCTGCTGGATACAGAAAGTCATTAAGGAGAGGAAAGAGGGTTGGGTAAACTTTTTCTCGGCAATTGACAGGAAAAGTTTTCTGCCGATTTTCTTTATTTGATTTTCATAACGCGATTGGATTTCCTGGCGTTTCATTAATGCGCCTGTTTTTAAACCAGTTTGTCCCACCAGATAAAATCCCCATGTACGTAATGCCATATTGAACGTCATCAGGGCATGGCTTGTTGGCCCATCGGCTACCGTTGCCAGAAGATAAACACATTTCCCGGCATATTCCGGGCGGTGACAGACATGTGCCATCCTGTCGATCCAGTTCTTGGTGATGCCATTAACGTCGTTGACATAAGTCGGCGCGGCGATAATGATTCCATCTGCCTCTTTGATTTTTATTTTTATTGCTAGCAAATCGTCCTTTAATGGGCAATGTTCTTCTCCACGATTAAAGCAAATCCGGCAGCCATGGCAGAATTGAATATCCAATTTACCCAAATCAACCATTTCAAAACCGAGCGTCTCACCGAATCGGTTTGCTTCAACATAGAGTTGATCTATTATTAAACTGATCACACGAGCCGTGTTTCCGTTTGTGCGGTAACTACCATTGATGGCTAAAATCTTCATTCACTTTCCTTTGTTTAATCTTCGCAGCATTTATGAGAAGGGGACGTGAGTTTGAATAATATAGATGGGCAGCTGTCTTTATTGTCTTGGGCAATAATATTCTATCAAGCATACATTTTATATTTTCGACTAGCCGCCTGACGTTTTTTGGGATTGATCGGCACAAATGGTGTACTCCTAACATATGCTTCACCAAACTAAGGGGAAGAATATGCCGATTAATAAAAAAATATTATACCGGGAATTATTGAATTTGATAATTGCGATATAAAGAGAGAAGAACATGACTTCATAATTTCACTTGGTTGTTTGTAAACGGTCAGATGACAAGAAACGATAAAAGCCGTTATTGTTAAATCATATTTTTAATATTGACTCTTTTTTTGTTTTTGATATAATGGTTATAACCATATAACATTATAACCAATCATATTATCGTTCAAATCTCGAGATCCGGTTCTTATAGAAGGAGTTTTCTTACTAATGTCTGCCCCACTTTATTTTTCTAAAATTACGCACATGATCGAAGATCTCGGCAAAGAAAGCCTCCCCTCAATCCAAAAAGCTGCCGGTTTTATGGCTGATTCAATTGCTGCCGGACGGGCTGTATTCTATTTTGGTTCAGGACACTCAGTCATCCCGGCATTAGATGTTTTTCCGCGGTATGGTTCTTTTGTCGGATTACAACCTATCCATGATACCCGTCTGATGTGGTCGAACGTCATTGGCCCAGGTGGAACACCCGAATTGCTCTGGTTGGAAAAACAAGAAGGCTATATTCGCAATGTATTCGATTCCTATGTAATGACCGCACAGGATTCAATTATCGTGATCTCCCATGGTGGCTTGAATGCTGCTGGCATCGAAGCGGCTATGTATGCCAGAGAGCGCGGGGTGAAAGTGATCGCTATCACTTCAATGCAAAATTATCAAAATAATGCTGCCCGCCATTCCAGCGGTAAAAAGCTTGCCGATCTGGCGGATGTGGTGATCGATAATGGCGCTCCACCAGAGGATTCAATAATCAAAGTCATTGGCTGGGAGGAGCCCGTTGCTGCCAGTTCTACGGTTACTGTCTTGGTCATTTCTATGGCTCTCATTGCCGAAACAACTACCCTGCTGGCAAAACGCGGCATCCATATTCCCACCTTTGTCTCACCCAATGTAATGCCAGATTCCGATCATAACAAGAAGGTCTACGCACTTTATAAAGAATTCCGGCGAAAGATATATTAAAAGAATTGTCATGAGAAATAATTATTTCAATGAGCTTCTTACGGTGTTGAAGCGGGCATTCGAAACCCAAACCGAGATTCTTAATCGCTGCGCTGAAAAAATGGCAGATGTGATTCAAAACGACCACCTGATCTATGTATTTGGAGCTGGTCATGCGGGGATCATCGCTGAAGAATTATGTTATAGAGCTGGCGGATTGGTGCCTATGATCCCGATTTTTGCACCTGGGTTAACCGTAAACACACGCCCGGCGACTCTTGAAACTGATTTGGAACGCATTTCTGGGTATGCTTCTCTGATCCTCAAAGCTTCGAGAATCACTCGAGATGATTTATTGATTATCCATTCAAATTCCGGTCGAAACACGGTTGCCATTGAAATGGCAGAAGAAGCCCAAAAAATGGGAATATTTGTAGTGGCATTAACCAGTATTACTCATAGCCAATCGGTGACATCAAGGCATCCCAAGGGATATAAGTTGATGGATATAGCTGACCTGGTGATCGACAATTGTGGAGTCCCTGGAGATGCGATTTGTGAAATTCCTGGTGTTGCACCCCGTGTGGCATCCACCTCCACCGTTGTCGGCGTAGCCTTAATGAATTCATTGGTAGCAGAAATAACCCATATTCTTCATTCCCGCGGTGTTGTTCCTCCAATTTTCATCAGTTCCAATATCGATAACAGCACAGCATCAAACCAAAATTGGATGGACTATTATGGTTCCAGGTTACTTTACTTGTAAAGGATCAAAAACATGGAATATCTACCATTAGATAAAGGCAGCCATATTCCGTTCTACTTACAACTCACTGCCCAATTGATTCGCATGATCGAAGAAGGCGAGCTAAAACCTGGAGATAAGATCGCCTCGGAACGCGAGCTTTCAGAGACGCTGAGAATCAGCCGCATTACTGCCCGCTTGGCAATCCAAGAGTTATACAAGAGCGGTTTGGTCTATCGAGAACAAGGTCGGGGAACATTCGTAGCTGAATCAAAAATGCGTAATGTGCAAGGGTTTACTAGCTTCACAGAAAATATGAGAAAGCGCGGCATGCAGCCTGGATCGCAAATATTACAACAAGAGGTCATTCCAGCTGAAGAAACCCTAGCCAGACAATTGCATATCTATCCCGGCGACCCAACTCTACACCTGGTTCGCCTGCGCACCGCCGATGGAAAGCCTATTGCCATTCAATACGCCCATTTACCGCTCAAGCTATGCCAGGGTTTAGAAAAAGAACCTCTTACCAACGAATCGCTTTTTTCGGTTCTGAGAACAAAATATAGCGTTTACCCCGCCTGGACCGAAGCCACGGTTGAAGCCTCTTCTGCCTTGCCTGAGGAAAGTCGTCTGTTAAATATAAAACAAGGCGAACCTGTATTAGTTGTGCGCGGCATTACTTTCAGCGAGACGTTCGATATTGTCGAGAGTGTACGTACTATCTATCCTTCTAGAGGCTTTGCATTGTATTTAGGTCGTCAAAGGATTTAAGGACGATTGGATAAATACCAGGAAAAACCAGAAATGAATGCACCTGGTCAAATAGATAAATTCATTATTGCTGTAGATATCGGCGGCACAAAGATCGCCATTGCTACTGTTACCACCAATGGACGCATCATATCCCGGCTCATTGCTCCCACTCAGCAGAATGGTCCCGATAAAGGCATTCAGCAGATCATCGCCTTGATTGAATCTCTAATCGCAAAAATAGACCTCAAACTCGGGCAAATCTTAGGTATCGGTATCGGAATCCCAGCTGTACTTGAAAATGAAACGGATTTTATTATTTGGGGCCCCAACTTAAAAGGTTGGAAAAATGTCGACTTGCGGGGCTCTCTCGAACAATATTTTAAGCTGCCCGTATGCATCGAATACGACGGGCATACCGCTGTTCTGGGCGAATGGTGGATGGGAGCAGCCAAAGGGTGTCAATCTGTCGTGAGTTTAATTGTTGGGACAGGTATCGGCGGAGGGATGATATTGGATGGCAAGCTTTTCCGCGGTAATAATCGTCTGGCAGGCGCTGTGGGTTGGTTTATTATCGATCGACATTCGGTATCAGACCTTGCGCGAGAGAGAGCGCTGGGAAGTTGGGAATCTTATAGCGCAGGACCTGGAATCGCCAATAGAACACAGCACTTTTTAGAATCCCACCCTGATATTGATACTATTCTGAAAAAAAACGATAAGAAAATAACCGCCAAAGATGTATTCGAAGCCGCTAAAAAGGGTGATTCCCTGGCTTTACAGATAGCGGCTGACGAAGCCGAATTATTAGGGATGGGGATAGCCAATATCGTCAGTATTGTTAATCCAGAAATTGTTGTTTTAGGCGGTAGCGTCGGAAGTAATTCAGCGTTTTTATTACCACAGATCAAATCCATTGTCGAACGATATGCTCAGCCAATATCAAGCCAATCCGTAAAGATTGTTACCTCTACCCTCGGGACGGATGCAGCCTTATTTGGCGCTGCATATGGATTACTACTTCGACTAAAAGATGAAGATCAAATAATTCGAAAGGAGGACATCTAAAAAATCGCTTATTAAAACCCGATAGATCGTTGAGAAAACCTTTATTAATTACTACTCTGAGGAGAAAAAATGAACCGTAAGATATTTGTATTTTTGTCAGTGTTGGTCTTTACAACTATGGTCTTAGCAGCCTGTGCGCCAGCTGCTACATCTACAACTGCCCCAGTAGAAGAAGCTGCTCCTTCTGAAGCTCCGGCGGTCGAAGTGGCTACGCCAACTGAAGCTACAGTAGAAGAGGAAGCTACGCCAACTAATGCCCCTGTTGCCGAAGCAGTAACTATTCGCATGTTGGTCCGCCCTGATGAAGGCGGAAACATCGAAAAATTCCGAACACAATTTGAGTCCGAAACCGGCATTAAAGTTTCCGTGGATTATGTGGCTTGGAGTGATATTTCCAATAAAACCCTGACCACGTTGGCTGCCGGTGGTGGCGGTTATGATATCGTCTTCATGCCTTCTGCCGATGCTTCCAAGTTGATAGCCGGTGGCTGGTTTGAGCCAATCAATGAACTGATCTCTGAAGATCAAAAAGCCGATTGGGTGTCTGCAGTGTTGGATTTCTATACCGCTGATGGCAACCTGATGGCTATGCCCTGGTATGCAGGTGGCGCTCACATGGCATATAATAAAACTATCCTGGAAACTGCCGGTGTGGATCCTACAACCATCGTAACCTGGGATGACTTTATGGCTGCCTGCAAAACTATTAAAGAGGCAGGCGCGGCAGATTTCTGTTTCACCCCATCTGCCAAGTATGCAGGTGAGTTCTATTACAACTGGGGCACAATGGTATTGAGCCGTGGTGGTACATTTTTTGATGATTCTGGCGCTCCGGTTTTCCAAAACTCAACGGCAGCTCTGGATTCTTATGCCTTTTTGAAAGAGGGCATCGATAAAGGTTATTTCAATCCTGCCGGTGTAGCCATGGACGATTATGAAACGCTAATTGATTTTGGTACCGGTAAAACAGCGTTTATGTTGAATTCCACCTGGTCGGCTACCCAGGCGAATACCAATCCCGATCTTTCCACCCTGGTTGGAAAAGTTGGTTATATCCTGGTTCCAGGTACCGGTAATGTGCGCAGTGCAGCCTATCTATACGCTGGCGGTTTAGGTCTTCTAAAAACCTCCGAACACAAAGAGGAAGCCAAACAATTCATAACATATTTAACCAGCGCAGAAGCTCAAAAGCACCACGCCATTGAAGGCGCCAACATGCCCACCAGAGTTGCCTTGTTCGAGGATGCCGACATTGCCGCCGCCTGGGATGGTTTTGCTGACCTGGCTGCGCAATTAAGTTATGGTGAATTTGTTCCTGCTGTTTCCTGGCTGGATGAATGGCGTCACTCGGTTGCTACCTCGATCCAGGATGTTATGTCTGGAACCAAATCACCGCAAGAAGCTATCGACTGGCTGGTAACTGAAACCGACCGAATTCGCAACCAATAACCTTATAAAAAACCAACCTTCTCATTTCCCCCATTTTATTGCAAAAATGGGGGAAATGTTCCAAGGACAAGTACTCAGGCAGCAAATTGTTGGCTTCAACAAGCTCTTCCAACAATGAATATAGTTTTTCTTTATAAAAATAATCGAGTTATGCCCAAATCATTTATCGTGAAACCGTTTTGTATGCCTAATAATTGTGCCAAAAAAGATTGATGTAAGTTGTTTATTAGCCAAGTACAAATTAATGCTTGTAGAATCCTTCATCTTACTTGTATTGGTTAGCAAAGTGGATTTTTTCAATTTTCATTTTGTTGGGTTTGGTTTTCACAATTGTTGAAAGGATTGAATGGCAAATATCTTCAAAATAAGCAAGCGTCAATGGCATGATGCCTTGTTTACAGCCTTACTGCTATTACCGGCAGCGATCATTATGGCGGTTGTCACGATATATCCCCTTGTTCGTTCTTTTATTATCAGTTTGCTTCAATGGGATCTGACAAAACCAAACGTTGCCCATAATTTCATCTTTCTCGATAATTATCGCTATGTGCTCAATGATTCCACTTTTTGGCAAAGCGTAAGAGTGACCATAATATTTGTCATCGGAGCTGTCGCTCTCAATATTGTTCTCTCTCTGGCTATTGCGCTGTTGCTCAACCGCGAATTTATTGGAAGGAATCTGATCAGGATGCTGGCGCTCTTACCCTGGGCTGTCCCGAGTGTGGTCAACGGCATTATGTGGAAATGGATCCTCAACCCAAGCTATGGCGCGCTTAATGGCTTGCTCTATTCTCTGGGAATTATTGATAAATATATCATCTGGTTGGGTATTCCTTCCAATGCCCTGATCATGTGCATTCTGGCAGATGTGTGGAAGGAAACACCATTCATTATGCTTCTCCTGTTGGCAGCTCTGCAAACCATCCCTAAAGATTTATACGAAGCGGCTAAGGTGGATGGCGCTAATGCTTTGCAAGCTTTTTGGAATGTCACCATTCCATTGATCAAACCGACTCTGTTTGTTGCTTTAACGTTGCGAACAATTTGGGCGTTAAAAAGCTTCGATCTGATCTATACCCTTACCGCCGGTGGTCCTTCCAACGGTACCAATGTAATTGGGTTTTATACATACATAAAAACATTCATATCTTTAAATCTGGGCAGGGGATCCGCGGTTGCCTACCTGATGACTGGGGTTGTGGCGATTCTCGTAGTTATTAATCAACGTGCGCTTTATAAAGAGGTTCGGTACTGATGACAACGTTCACACAAAGAGACAACAGACAAAATGTGCACATAAATAATAAAACGATTGTTGCCCTGGTAAAGAATACACTTTTCTATTTAGCTATCGTTGCATTGCTATGTATTATGATTGGACCATTTTTATGGATGTTTATATCGAGTATATCGCCACAGGTCGAGTTAACCGCCACTCCACCGCATTGGTTCCCCAAAAACCCCACTCTATTTCGATATGAAGCCCTATTTATTGGCACTGGTGATGGATCCACCTCCCTTCCAGCCGGGATCGAGAAGTTTATTCGCGGACTAACGAACTCAATGATCGTGAGCACTTTAACCACCTTGGTATGCGTATCTACTGGGACCTTGGCAGCTTATGCTCTAGCAAGGTTAAATGTGCCGGGTAAGAACAAATTTATGTTAGGAATCCTTAGTTCGCAAATGCTGCCAATTATCGTCATCATTATCCCTCTTTATCTTTTATTGCAAAAATTGATGCTGATGGATAGTATTCAGGGCTTGGTTCTTCTTTATACCGGCTTTATGCTCCCCACAGTGATCTGGATAATGCACAGCTACTTCGAGACCTTGCCCCGCGAACTGGAAGAAGCCGCCATGATCGATGGTTGTAACCGCTTTCAATCTTTAACCAAGGTTATCATCCCTTTATCCGGACCAGGTTTGGTTGCCGTTTCGGCTTTTGCGTTTCTCTCATCCTGGAATGAATTTTTTATGGCACTGATTTTTACGGGCGCCAATACTAAAACAATTACGGTGACGGTCACCGAATTTAGCTCACAATTCGGAGTTGATTTTGGACTAATGGCTACCGGCGGTGTAATCGGTTCGATACCCCCGTTGGTGTTAGCTTTTTTACTGCAAAAGTATATCGTAGCGGGTTTAACTGCCGGGTCGGTAAAAGGATAATAAACTCGATTTTATAGATGAGGGTTTTCCTGATCTTGATTAGTCTGCTTTTTCTATACGGTTCGCTAAGGTAAATTCTAAAATGCCCAGATCATAGCCAAAACTACTGCCACTGTCTTGATGCCAATAAGATCACAAAAGTGGCTTGCAACTTACCGACTTCTTTTCCGATTATTTTTTCCAAAATATTGAATCCCTCAAATTATAAATCAATCCCGGTTTGTGATAATCTGGGGTTGATTTTTATTGATTGTCGAAGAAAGGTTAATATTGATAAGATATCTTTTTTCTTCCGCAGTAGGTTGGGCGTTATCGCTTAATCTTGCGATAGACTGCTATTACGATTATCGCTCCTAACATTGCGACAAGGATGCTGGAGAGGTTAATTCCGCTCATCAAATTTACTTTAAATAAAAGGCTGGAAAGCCAGCCGCCCAAAAAACCGCCGATTACGCCCAAAATGAGATCAGTCAACATGCCAGTTTTTGCCTTCATCAGCCAGGAAGCCAAAAAGCCTGCGATAAGCCCCACGATAATTGTTGCGAACCAACCCATGATGTTTTATCCTTTTTTTCTTATATTTTTATGAGTGATGCTCTCCATTTTCTGGTCAGCCAATCCAAAAAGATGTCGAGGCAAAGCATACCCTCTGATTGAATGTCATGTCTCAGGGACGATATACTCAATTCGACTTTCCCTTTGTATTGTTGCTGTAAATTATCAACCAAAGTCGAATCCTTCAAGTATTACAACACAGATCGGGTAAATTGGTTGTGGTATTTATCGTCATTCCCCAAATAACACCGCTTCGGATTCTTCATGGTAAGGTTCCACAATCCATTCGCTGAAAAGTTTTACATTATTCCCATTAAAATGCATTCGGGTGGTACGCCGGTCGGCTTCACGCAAATTTTGCTGGATGATTACAAAGGTATCAGTGTTATCCCAATATCCAGCAAGGGCAACAGGACCTAACTCTTCCGTATCCGTCACCCGGTAGATACCATCCAGCCCAATCATCAGGAGCATCGGATCGTTTTCAATGGTTAGTTCAAATTGGGCTTCATCATTTCCCTCAAAATGCAATGCGAACATGCTCCAATTTCCCTGCCCGGTTACTAGCCACTGTTTGCCATCGATTTCTTTAGCTAAAGGCGGTAAAGGTTTGGAAAGCCATTCTTGCGGCACGCCCAACGCATCGATGGCAAGTTGAAGTCGGGCTTGGGCTTGTGAATCTGCCGGCAACGGTGAATCGGAAATCACCGCCGGTAATATATAATTATCCACCAGATCATTATGAAGAATGGAATTTCCACTCATCCCAGCAGTAAAAACTGCCACCATATCTTGCTCTGGAAAAACACGAATTTGTTGTCCCCCCCAGCCCAGTGCGAAGTAATCACCTTGTGGTCTGATCCACCACTGATAGCCGTAACCCATCCCATCATATGGAATCGAGTGGGTGGCGGTGGATTGGCTGATCCATTCAGCAGGTATGATTTCCCTCCCCAGCCATCTTCCCCCATTCAAATATAACTGTCCAATTTTTGCCATATCTTGGGGTTTTAGTTCTAAACCGGTGCCGCCTTTGGAATGTCCGGTAAAATCTTTCTCCCAGGAATAATCGGTAATATCCAGCGGTGCAAATAATTTTTCTGCTGCAAACTCGGCTGCCGGAATGTCTGTTGCTTTCTGGATGATCATGGAGAGCATATGCGAGCCTCCGGAGTTGTAATTGAACACTGTTCCGGGTTCATACAGCAAGGCGTGGTTGAAAAAATAGGCAGCAGGATCATCCGCTTCGAGAATTCCCCAATGGTCGTTTAGACCTGAATATAAGGGTTCCATCCATTCGATTCCGCTGCTCATCGATAATAAATGTTCTACGAGGATGCTGCCTTTACGAGGGTCATCCAGTGTAACGGATGGGAAAAAGGAAATGACTGGGGTGTTCACATCATCCAGTAATCCATCATTGAGGGCGATCCCTACCAGGGAAGAGGTAATGCTTTTTGTCACTGAATATACTGAATGACGTGTTTCGCTGTTGAAAGGGTGATTATATACCTCAAGGACTAAAACACCATGCCGCACCACCAGAATACTATGGATGTTCCATTTTTCTTGTGCCATAGTTTCAAGCATGCCAGCCAAAACAGCTGAAGATAAGCCTTGTTCTTCTGGAGTGGAACGCTGCCATTCCCAGGCAGGTTGGGGTGTAGGGGAAAGCAGTGGTGTCTGAGTTGCAGAAGATACTGCTGTTGGCGAATATTCCGCAGTATTGGTAAAGGCTGGGTAGACCAGAGCAGAGGAAACCGGGATTGTAGGTGATGAGGGTAAAAACAACTTACATGCAGCGGCAACCACAATTAAAACAACAACCAATAAAATACGTGCTCTCATGGAATGATTATAGCAGAGATATCATCGCTATATATGATCCTGAAATTTCATGGAATATAATAATCAAAAAACTCTAACCATATGGGTGGGACGGGATAATCATGCATGGAGAAATTATTTATTTCAACACAATTAAAAAATTCTCTGCATATCCAAATGTTCTTCTTTAGAAGAAACCTTTTCTATACCCTCTTCTATATCGCTTTGCCAGCAAAACAGAATCATTACTGGTAGGATAACTATATATATTTTCGATTTTCTGGTATAAAAGTTCTATATTTACCAACAAGGAGCGGTGCACCATGTTTATGCTGATGTTTGTACTGGATGATCCGGGTCTTTTGGATGACTTGCTGGAAGCTTGGGAAAACGCGGGTGTTCGCGGAGCGACTATTGTAGAAAGCACTGGCATTCATCGCCGCCGAAAAAAAATTATCCCTATGCGGTATATATTTCAATCTACAGGGGATGTCGAAGAAAACCACTATACCCTGTTTGTGATCGTGGAAAATGAAGGGATTGTTCAAGCATGCCTGAATGCCACAGAGAAATTAGTCGGAGATCTGAACAAACCCAACACCGGTGTTTTTGCTGCTTGGCCGCTTAGTGTGGTTAAAGGAGTACCATCAGAAGCGGAGGAAGAATCATGAGCCCCTTATGGACTTGGGTTTTATTCCTGGTCAGCGCCGGGCTGATCGTTTTAGCTGCCACCCAATTGGCGAAATATGGCGACATTATAGCCCTTCGCACTGGTTTGGGGGGCATGTTTATTGGTGTGCTCTTAATGGCAGGAGCAACTTCTTTGCCAGAAGTATTAACCACCATCAGTTCGATTTCCCAAGCAGTGCCCAATCTGGCAGCTGGAAACCTGCTCGGCAGCAATATGTTTAACATGTTTTTACTGGCGATTTTGGATATGGCGCACCGCAAGGAGCGTTTATTGCGCAAAGCTGCTTTGAAACATGCCCTTTCTGGCAGCTTGGCTGTTTTCTTGATAGGGTTGGTTGTTTTTTTTATTTTGGCAGATATCCAGGTTTCGATTGCCTGGATTGGAGTAGATAGTCTGGTTATTATCGGAACATACATCATTGCCATGCTATTGATCCAGAAAAATGCACAGCATAACATCGGTCATACCGTAAAAGTTGACATCCCAGAGGGAACCCCCAGCTTAGCTCGAGGCTTGCTCGGTTTCAGCATAGCAGCAATCGCGCTAATTTTTATTACCCCTACCATGGTAAGCAGCAGCGCTTCCATTGCAGAATTTACCGGCTTGGGCACAACCTTTGTGGGCACCACGCTTGTTGCATTAGTCACCTCTTTGCCCGAACTGGTAACCACCCTGGCTGCCGTAAAATTGGGAGCCGATGATATGGCAATTGGCAACCTCTTCGGAAGCAATCTCTTTAATATGTTTGCTTTAGGATTAACCGATTTCTTTTACCTCCAAGGACGATTTATGGGTGTTATCGATCCCGCTTTCTTATTAGTGGGAATGCTTGGTTTGATTATGACTTCTATGGGTTTAATTGGGAACATTGCCAGGTTGGAGCGGAGAGTTTTGTTCGTTGAACTCGACTCGTTGGCTTTAACCATTGTCTATTTTGCTGGTTTATGGCTACTGCTTAATCGTGGTGTTGCCTTATAAGCGGGATCTTGCCACCGCATCGGAGTGTATGATTTCTCCCATAATGGTGAGCCTTGGCAGGTTTCAGGTAGGGTATTGTCCGCCAGATGCAAATCGGGCAGAATGCCAATTAGAAAGCCCACAAAAAGCTATCACTGCGGCGACTGCGGAAATAACCAGCGAAATGACAATTGTGATACACA
>JAAZNS010000189.1 GCA_012798185.1 Chloroflexota bacterium
CCGGAGATGTATACGACTGGATTACTCCCGGTGGTGCGATGGTATTGGTGCCGTATAAAGATAAGTGCCAGGCAGTAGTGCGCAAAGCTGTTAAAGGTAAATAACCAGGTGCAGGTATTGGGATGACTTTATCAGGCAAAGGCTATTTTATTTGGCAAATACCCAATTGTGAAAAAGGGGTGGTCAATACGATAGCCAATCTGGCACAGCAATCGGGCTTTACCCATATTTTGATCAAAGTTGCCGACGGCACCTATAGTTATAATGTCGACAGCAACGGCAATGATCTTGTCCCGCCGTTGGTCTCCGCGCTGAAAGCGCGTGACATCGCCGTGTGGGGATGGCACTATATCTACGGCAATTATCCCGCCAAGGAAGCTAATAAAGCCATTGAGCGTATCAACAATCTTGGTTTAGCAGGATATGCTCTGGATGTCGAAGGTGAATTCAAGCAGGAGGGTAAAGATGAAGCCGCAAGCCTTTTTATGAGCAAGCTGCGGAAAGCGCTGCCCAATTTGCCGGTGGCGTTGTGTTCATATCGATATCCGTCTTACCATACGAAAGTACCTTGGAAAATTTTCCTGGAACAATGTGATTTCAACATGCCCCAGGTCTATTGGGAACAATCGCACAATCCGGGTGCACAATTAACGCGTTCGGTGAGCGAATTCCAGGCGATGACACCCTACCGCCCGATCATCCCGGTGGGCTCGGCATATATCCGCGGGACTTGGGCGCCAACCACCGCCGATATCACAGAATTTTTACAAACAGCGCAAAGTTTGGGCTTGAGCGCTGCCAATTTTTGGGAATGGTCCAACACCCGTAAAAACCTCAGCGATGTGTGGAACACAATTCGAGATTACGATTGGTCCAACCCGCCAGTAGCAAATATGGCTGCAGCGCTCATCGAAGCCTGGAACAGCCACAGCCCCAACCAGGTTACCAATTTATACGCCTCCAATGGTGTTCATGTCAACTCTGCCCGCACCGTACAGGGAACAACCGCTATTTATAGCTGGTATCAATCTCTGTTCTCGATGCTCCCCCAGGCAACTTTTACGCTTACTAGCTCGCATGGCAGCAATTCTTCGCAACATTTCACCTGGCGGGCTACTTCCTCATCGGGTAGTGTAGATGACGGCAGCGATACTTTGGGGATACTAAACGGTAAGATCGTTTATCACTTTACATATTTCAGTGTAAACTAACGCGATGCATTTGGGGGATGCCCACTGTTGACGCAAGTTAAAATCGGCGGCATTCGGTTGACAATCAAATGACAATCTGCTACATTTGATAAACGCACCAAGATACCAATCTAAAAGTGATATCGATAAAACTTTATATAAATTCCATTTCCGGGAGGCTCTATGAACAACAGTCGTTCAATTACAGGGGCTAGATGGCTGCTTATGTTTTTATTGATGATCATTTTCCCTGTCATGCTGAGTTGTTCACTCACCGGCAGTATCGGGCAAGCCCCAACATCGGTGCTTGTTCCCACCCAGCCGCCCCAGGTGACGGTTTTGGTAGTGGTGCAATCACCCACACCTGAAGCCGTGCTTCCTCCAACCGAAACGTCTTTTCCCACTGAAACGGTTGTCCCGCCTTCGCCTACTCCGGAAACGCCTCTTCCCACTGAGACCATCGCCGCCACCCCACTGCCCGAATTCATCGAAATGAAAAACATTGATGGAATAGGTTTCCACTTCGCTAATTCCACGAAATGTAAAGACGAAAAAGAAGGATGTTGGATTTTAACCACTTATAAACAAAAAGCCTCCCTCGAGCAAAAAGATTACATCTATGTTGATCCCAATTGGACAAATCCCTATCTGGTATTCGATCATAAATATAATTCTGAAGGCTATTCGTTCTTTGGTTACATGGAAATGACGGCAGATAATGAAGTCGGTTGGTCGCAGAAACGAGGGTTCAAGAAGAGCGTATTTAATTGGGTTGAAGAAGCATTTGATTTGAACGAATATAAAGGTCACGAAATACTATTCCGCATCAAATTCTCCCCCACTAGCGATGTGGTCTCAAAGAATCCTTCTAAATTTAATTTCCATGATTGGTACATCACCCCATTTAAGATAGTGCCTAATTACCAGCCATAGCTTGAAGGTTTCACCTTAACAATTTTTTTATGGTGATTATTCTTCCTTGAGGTATTGTCCACCAAGAAACAAATTTAATACTTCTCTGCCATGGCTTTTGCAGTACTGTATTGCTTTATTTAGTGCTGGAGGCTGGTTTACTCCCTGTCTTTTTTGCCCGTGGTTTAGAGATGGTATTGGGAGGAGTCTTCACCCTGCTTTTAGCAGCTGGCTTGGAGCGTGTTGACCTGCCTGTCTTTGGTGTGGTCGTTTTTGCTGAATTTGGACTGCTGGTTTTGGATTCTTTAGATAGGGTGATTTTTCCGGCGTTGATTTTGCGACTGGCTGGTTTGGCTGATGAAGCATTTTTTACGGGTTGTGTGCCGGTTTTTTGTGCTTTGGCAGCAGTTTTTATTCGTTTTTCTGCAGACTCTTTGGTTATAACTGCAACGGTTTTTGTTGATTTGTTATTGGGAACAGAACCAGTCTTCGATTTTTTAACTGCAGAGGGTTTGTCCGGTGCACTTTTGGCTGAAGGAGTCTTTTCAGTCCTTCGTGTGGTACTCCTTGCTGTTGGGGAGGCTGCCGCTTTTTTGCCTGCTCTGGTCTTGCCAGGTACTTCCGATTTTTCAGCTGCACGAGCTGCTTTTTTCGACTTTTGAGAAGCTGCCGGTTGTTTCTGGCTGGTGGATTTTGAAGACCGCAATTTACCGTTCACCTCGCGAAGCAAATGGTTCATGCTTAACTGCGTGGCAGAAGATGAAATCTCCGTTTCTATGCTTTCCACAGAAGACCTGATTGTTTCATGAGGTGTGACTTTTTGGCGCTTTTTTCCTCCTGAAGGGGATGGCTTTTGCTCCCCATTTGCCACTGCCGATATTCCTACCACCCGACAGCCTTTCAATGCGGGGAGTATTTTGCCTCTTGCCGAGCGCCCCTGCAAGGGTGCTTCATCGAGCTGTACAAGTTTTGGTGCCAGCCGGTCGGTAAAAACGGTCAGATGGGCAGAATTCGCACCGACCATCATTCCCGTTATTTTTACCTTTCCACTCAGCTTCCAGGCTGCCACTCCCTGTCCGTAACGTCCCTGGCGGGGGAATTGATCAAGCGCAACACGCTTGGCGTTGCCATCAGAAGCAATCATGAAGACATCGCCTGCTTTAGGCAGGGTCTCCATGCCGGCGATCTGATCATCTTCTTTTAGCTTCATGCCCAGCACACCGGCAGAGACCAGCCCCATTGGGCGCACTTCATTTTCATTGAACCGGATTGCCATGCCATTGGCAGTCAATAAAAGCACCTCGGCTGCGCCGTCCGTAAGGCGTACCCACGCCAGCTGATCGCCGTCGGGCACTTTTGCCAATGTAAACACATTGGCAGAGGGTCCGGGTAATTCGGTCAGTGCTGATTTTTTAAGCATACCCTGCCGGGTTGCACTCAATACAAAACCGCTTTCCGGGCGCTCACCTTTGGGCGGCAGGTTAAAAAGTGCCGCCAGCTGGTCTTCGGGCTGCAAAGGTGATACTTTATGCAGCAGGATCCCTTCGGAGGGTGTCTCCGCTTCGGGGATGGCGTGCACAGGCACGGCAGCGGCTTTGCCATCGGCGCACACCAGGTAAAGAATATGGCGGGTGGAAGTTTGCGCCAACCAGCCAGGTGCTTCGTTTCCGCTCTGGCGGGGCGGTTTATTTTCCAGCGATCGGCAAATCAACCCCTCTCTGGATACCGCCAGCCAGACTGTTTTTTCCTCTGCCAGATCGCCAGTGGTCAGCAAGGCGCGCTGACCGCCGGTTTTCGTTTTTACAATTTGCGTACGCCGTCTTTCCCCATAAGTTTCTTTTACCACCTGCAGCTCATCCGCAACTACCTGACGCATTTTCTTGGCAGAACGCAGCAAGGCTACCAATTCCTTAATTTTAAGCTGCAGCTCTTTATATTCGTCTTCGATCTTTTTGCGTTCCAGGGCAGCCAGACGACGTAATTGCATATCTAAAATGGCTTGCGCTTGGCTCTCACTTAACCGAAAACGTTTCATCAGGCGCTGGCGGGCTGTTTCGACATCGGGCGCTTTACGGATCAGGCTGATAACCTCATCCAGGTTCTGCAAAGCCACACGCAGTCCTTCTAAAATGTGAGCGCGCTGGCGAGCGCGTTCCAGGTCGTATTCCCTGCGCCGGCGGATGATTTCCAGCCGGTGGTCAAGATATACTCTTAAAGCCTGCTTTAAACTGAGTAAACGCGGTTCGCCATCGACAAGTGCCAGCAGAATGATGCTGAAATTGCTCTGCATGGGGGTGTGTCGGTAAAGTTCACGCAGGGCGGTTTCTGGGTCAGCAGTGCGTGCCAGCTCGATGACGATACGCATCCCCTGACGGTCGGATTCATCGCGTAGATCGGCGATACCTTCCAGCTTTCCTTCCCGCACCAGCTCGGCGATGCGTTCGATCAGCGAGGCTTTGTTGGTCATATAAGGCAGCTCGGTGACGATGATGCGGTTGCGCCCGCGCTCCATTTCTTCCAAATGAGCCAATGCCTGAACAGTGACCTTTCCCCTCCCAGAGCCATAGGCGCTGGTGAGTGTTTCTTCACCGCTGCCCGGTAAAATCACACCGCCGGTAGGAAAATCTGGTTCTTGAATGAATTGCATCATATCTTCGATGGTGATGTCATCCATCTTTTCCCAATGTTCCAGCATATATATCAGCGCATCGACCACTTCTCCCAGGTTGTGAGGGGGAATACTGGTGGACATGCCCACAGCAATACCGGTTGCACCATTCACCAGCAGGTTGGGAATAGCGGAGGGCAGGACGGTGGGTTCTTCGAGCGACCCGTCGAAATTAGGGACAAAGTCCACGGTTTCTTTCTGGATATCTGCCAGCAATTCCATTGCCGGTGTTGCCAGGCGCGCTTCTGTGTAACGCATAGCAGCGGGCGGGTCGCCATCCACGCTGCCGAAATTACCTTGGCCGTCCACCAGCAGGCAGCGCATGGAGAAATCCTGTGCCATACGCGCCATTGCTTCGTAGACCGCCTGATCGCCGTGCGGGTGATATTTTCCCAGCACTTCACCGACGATGCGGGCGGATTTTTTATAAGCTGAATCGGGACGCAAGCCCATGTCGTACATGGCGTATAAAATTCGGCGGTGTACCGGTTTCAAACCATCACGGGCATCCGGCAGGGCTCGTGCGATGATCACGCTCATGGCGTAATCTAGATATGCCTGCTGCATCTCGTTGTCGATATCGATTTTTTGAACCAGACCTACTTCCATGGGAATTCTCCCCGGCTTTCAGGATTAGTTTTTGATTATCTGGAATAATCTTATAGGGAAAATCAGGAAACGTCAATCCACCATAGCCACCCATTACTTACCGGCTGCATACGCGGGCTGTTTTCCCCCAACAATAGATTCCCTAATCTGAAGTATTGAAAAACTGAACGGCGGTAAAAAAATGAGGCTGTCCTAAAAGTCAATTTTGTCATGTTGAGCGCAGCGAAACATCCCTTTTATGTAATGAATAAGCCCTTCGCTTCGCTCAGGGTGACAGCCGTCTTTTAGGGCAGCCCCGTGTTGCTCATAACGCTTATGGTTTTCCTTTTCCTCCCCCGCCGTCATCTGAGCCTCCTGAACCTGGCGAAGGTGGGTTATTGGGGTTAGTGTGGTTATTGTTAGAATTTCCGCTGCCTGGTTCTTCTTCGGGTTGTTGGTTATCATTTCCTGGATCGGTGTTGGAATTACCTCCAGAGCCGGGGTCTTCGTTGGGCCCGGGACCTGCACCGCTGCCATCTTGCGGGGGCGTTGAATTGTCGGATCCTTCACCAGGGCCTGCATCCGGACCGGGTCCCGGACCGGTGCCATCTTGAACAGGTACGCAATCTGTGCATGTTCCATTCCCTGCTGGTGCATTCAGACTCGGATTTGGTTGAGCCGTGCTTGCAGGGCTTGCGTTTGGACCAGCGCCGTTTGATATCCCATTCGATTGACCCGCGGTTCCTTGGGTGGCATTGGGCTCGGGTGTGGTAGATTGATTACCTGGAGTAGTTTCCACTCCTTTTTGTTGTTGACGAACCCGTATGCGGAACATCAATGGATCGGCTAAACCATCCTCGCAAAGTTGTTCTTGCTTTTGTAGCATTTCACGAATCCGATTTATGAGGGGGGTATTTGGATCACTTGAAATGCCAGCCATTATTTGTTGTTGTTCACGGATAGTTGTGCGCAGCTTCAAGAGTGCCGGGGTTAATTCAGAATCGCTCATCCCCGCGGCGAGTTGAAAAGCGGTTTGTAATTGGATTTGCAATTGAGCCAATAATTCTTGGGGAATGGGTTCTCCATCCGTTGCGAGCGCAGCAATTTCTTGCACCCTTCGATTGGCAAATTCAAGCGCTAATTGAAATTGCGTTTGCGATTTGGTGGAAATTTGCATGCGAATATCTTCACTGGCAATTTTTAACGGGTATAAAAATTCATTTGGGAGGCTTTCTTGTGCCGCATATACAGTTGCTCCAGCACCTCCTAAAGCTAATGCGATTACCGTAATGATTGTCGCTAAAGTGGTAAACATCGAGGTTCGCTCCTTTCGGTGGAATATATTGCGGAAGTTACTTTTCCACTCATTAAGACGTTGAAAAGGCGGTATCGATACTGACCGTGCCGAAGCTTTTGCCTCTGATATTGCTTTCAATTCTGTTAAAAATCGCATCCTGGTGGACATGGCTTTTTCTTCATTGCGGGGTGGAGTCTTTTTTATCAATGTGAGTTTATCAATCACGTATTTTTCATTATTGAAATCAAAAGTGGTCATATTGCTTCATCTCCCTGAATTAAACGCCTTAATGTTTGCAATCCACGATGCTGTAAAGCTTTAATCGCTCCTAGTGGTTTTCCCAGCGACTGAGCGATTTGCTCATTTGTCCAATCTTCAAGATATTTCAAAACGATCACCTGGCGTTGGTCAGCGGTGAGTAGTTTTATATATGAACGAATTTTCTGTGCTTCGATATGTTTGTTAGCTGCAGAGTATGGGTCATCTGCTTCATTGGTGAGCGATTTGGTTTCGAGCGATAAGTGATTGGGATTATGGCGAAAATAATCGGTGATCCAATTATGGGCGATCCGATATAAATAAGCTTGCAGGTAAATATCAGGTCCATTGCCCAGTTTTATCGCTTTTAAAAACCGGCTGAAGGTTTCTGCCACACAATCTTCAGCTGTGTTTTCATCACCAAGAAGTCGCATAGCGTAGCGGTATAAACCGGGGCTATAGCGATCATACACCTCGATTAATGCTCCTTCTTTTAACTGTTTGGCTTGCTGAAGTAGCTGTGCTTCGCTTATCATGTTGTATTTATTAAGACGTGTAAATGATAAAAAAGTTACGATGGTAATACTCAGTCAGCTTGTGTGAGTTACCAAATGACCTCAAATTTAGGGCTTTCCCGCCCCAGCCCAAACAGTCACGGTTACATCGAAAATAATATTCTGTTATACTGGAGCAGCATCAGGAATGCAATTTTTTCTCTTAAAAGGATCAGCCATGCCGGTTGATTTTTCATTTTTGAAATCCAATCATTCTTCACAAGAGCCGTTGAGCACAATATCGCTCGAGCAGAAAATATTTCCAAAGCAAATAGCAAAGCTTTTTCTTGGACAGGCAGCCAGAGAAGGATATTTGGCAGCGATCGACCAGGGCGCGATCAGCCTTGCCAATTTTTTGGCGACGATCATCTTGGCCAGGAGCGCCAGCCCCACGGAGGTGGGTGTGTATGGGGTGGGTTTTACTGCACTTCGCTTGATCCGTTCTATACAAGAAGGGTTGACTATTCAGCCCATGAACGTGATAGGCGCTGGTATGAAAGAAGAAGAATTCCGCCGTTACGCAACGGGAACCAGTTTGATGCAGGTTGCTATGGCTTTTCTCTCTGCCGCCGTTGTAGCTGCAGGAGGATGGGTATTGACGGCAGCCGGAAATGACGTAGCGGGACCCACCTTGTTTGCTCTATGGTTTGTGTTTCTTTGGTGGCAGCTGCAAGAGTATATCCGCCGGATGATGTATACACGGGGAACAGTATTCAACGCGGTGTTGAATACCATCCTGGCAAATGTGGTCAGGCTGGTGTTGATGATTTGGTGGCAGAGATTGGGTAAATTGGATGGCATTGCCAGCTTGGACGCCATTGGCTGGGGATCGTTAGCCGCATTATTACCTGGTTTATGGTTCACACGCCACTTCTGGGGGCGCTCATGGCTATCATTGCGCCAGACCTGGCAGCGCAATTGGGATTTTGGCAGATGGATGATGGGCGGTACGCTTGCCAATTGGGTGGCTGTGGAATTCTATCCGGTGCTGACAGCCGGGATGATCAGTTTTGCTGCAGCGGGTGCTTACCGCGCCTTGCAGAATTTGGTTGCACCCATCCATCTATTACTGCGCGCCATCGATACTTTCCTAACGCCGCGCGCTGCCCGGCAATTCGCCCAGCATGGCAAGCCGGCGTTAAATCGGACAATTGGATTTATCTATTTAACAGCTGGAATTCCTATTTTGGGTGTGCTGGCAATTGCCGTACTTTTCCCCGAGCAAATCTTACGGCTGCTTTATGGCGAAACTTATGTACCATATGCGGGCGGGGTTATCTTATTTGCGATCTTTTATGCCTTATGGTTTGCTTATTGGCCGATGCAAACCGCATTGAAGGCAGCCCGTTTCTCCCGCCCTATATTCATTGCCAATCTGGCAGCGATCATTGGCATGTTCACGGCAGGCGTATGGGCAATCCAGCGCTGGGGGGTTTTCGGAACGATTGCCGGGCAGGCATTGAATTCGCTGGTGGTGGGCATCATATTATGGGCTGCCTGGATACGGATAAAGCAAAAATCGGGCTAATGCATCATCCAGCGGGGCAGCCGTCCATTCCAATTTTTCTGCCAGCGGTACCATATTGCAATGAGGCAAGCCAGGCAAAGCAGCTTGATATCGAAGCCCATGCTGATATTGCGGATATACAGGCAGTCGAAGCGCAATTTTTGACGAGGCGTCATGTAATAACTGCCGGCAACCTGCGCC
This sequence comes from Chloroflexota bacterium, assembly GCA_012798185.1. Taxonomy (GTDB): domain Bacteria; phylum Chloroflexota; class Anaerolineae; order Anaerolineales; family UBA4823; genus JAAZNS01. The sequence continues at coordinate 9,176 of JAAZNS010000189.1, forward strand.
AATCCGGCAATCCCGGGTAAAACGCGGTGGCGTTCCACATATTCCGGAATTTTTTGAATATATTGATATACCAGCACCGTGCGCTGCGGGCGTGGACCAACCAGACTCATCTCTCCCTTGAAAATGTTGATCAGCTGAGGTAATTCATCCAGGTGACTCTTGCGCAGCAGCCTGCCGGTTTTTAAAACCCGCTCATCGTGAATGCTGGCAAGGATTGGGCCGGTGGCTTCTTCGGCGCCTTGAATCATTGTCCGGAATTTAAATTGATGAAAGTTTACGCCATCTTTCCCTACTGAGTTTTTTACAAACAGGATAGAACCGGGGTCTTCGAACCAAATCAGAAATGCTGCCAGAGCCCAAACCGGCGAAAGGGCTGATGCTGCCAGGACCGCAAAGAACAGATCGAACAACCGTTTCCACATTGGTATCGCTAAGGGCGTTTCGATAACCTGGCGGTGTGCTTGCAATACTGCTTTTTCGATTTCAGGGGAGGGGGGTGAGTTGTTCTCCCATAAAGCGGTTTTTCGTCTGGTGGCTATCAAGCCGCCCAGGAATGCTCCGGCAATGCCGGCTAAAATCATCCCTAGGGGGTGAAGAGAGAAAAAATATCGATACCAGGGAATGAAAGTGAAAGCGCTGCTGAACAGAAAAGCCAGGCGGTAGCGCCGGATATCATCCATGCTGGTGATTTCTAAGGTGCTCTCGAACAGCACAGTCAGAACAGCATGAAAGAATATCTGGGCAATAACAGATAATATGATAATCTCTGCAGCCATGGCAACCCAAAAGGATTATACCGTATTGAGTTAAATAAAACGTAGGGGCAATTCAGGAACTGCCCCTACGGGGATAGTTTATAAATTTAGCTGAGATTACTGTACAGCACAAACGGTGGTTACAGTAACGTCATCCACATACATCGCGGTAACGCCACCATCGCCATCGTTGTAAGTGCCAAAGCGTAATTCAACCGTCTGACCCGCATAGGATGTTAGATCGGCGGTCATATTTACCCAGGCATCATCGTCGGCTCTTGACCATAAGATGTAATGGAGAGTGCCGCTGGCATCTTTGATCGCCAGGTATTGAATATCACCTGCTAATATCGCCTGGAGAGAATTTTCATCGAATTCTCCGGTTGGCATTGCCGCTAACGGCACGCTATTCGTGGATTCTGTGGTGGTGCGGTAGACCCAATAATCCAACGTGGCGCTTGTTGCCACAGCAGGAATTTTAATCGACTGGGTGAAGATGGAGTAACTATAAATATTATCCCACCGGGAAGTGATGCCGGTTAACATCGACCATTTCTTGCTATGCGCTTTTGCAGTGGTATAACGGGCTAAATACTGCGAATTGCGAATGTTCCAGCCATTGGTGTTTTCGAATTTCGAATTTGTAACAATATTGGTATTGCAGCCTTCCACCGGTTCTGGCGGTATCTCCCCTGGATCAACACAATGCACCAGGGAAACATCATCCACGAACATGCCTGTCACACCGCCATAGCCGTCATTATAAGTGCCGAACAGTAATTGTAGCCTTTGACCGTCGAAACCTTCTAAATCGAATGTATATTTCACCCAGCCATCCGAATCGGTCTTTTCTTGCACCAGAGTGGCAAGCGTATTGTGGTTGGTGTCCAGCAATTTTACATAGTTGACATCACCAGCCAGCATTTCCTCTGATTCCAAACCGTTAGTTTCAGAAGCCAGGTTTGCTGTAGTCGATTCAGTACTAAATTGATAAAGCCAGAAGGTCAAGGTGACCGCTGTGGTAGCGGTGGGAATATGAACGTATTGGCTAAAGACCGAATAGCTATAAATGTTATATGGGAAGTAAGGATCGACAATGCCGGTGCGCATCGAGCGAATTCCTTTATGCGACCGCCAGGTGGTATACCCGGCAGGGAACATCGAGCCGTGAATTTTCCAGGCTTTATCGTTTTCCATTTTGCCATTGACAACTTCTTCATAGCAGCCGGGAGCGAGTGCGGCTACGAAATTAACCCCGGTCTGCGAGGTGGTGACATTGATTGCGTTTCCGGAAGCAGGGAAGGCATAACCATTTCTTCGCAGATTCAAAGTGTAAGTGCCTGCGCTGAGATTGCTTAGAAGGTATTCTCCATTGAGATCGGTGGTTGTGTAGTATGGGGAACCAAGGTCCATTTGCACACCTTGTAATGGAGAACCATATTCATCGGTGACCCGACCAGAAAGGCTGTAATTGGGTGTATTTTGC
>JAAZNS010000190.1 GCA_012798185.1 Chloroflexota bacterium
GCCAGCGGACCTAAACACCTGGTGACTACCCTTACCCGTTCAAAACTGGAGCAATTGACTGGAGACCTGATCGAGCGCAGTCTTGGTCCAGTCCGCCAAGCATTGAAAGATGCCAACTTGGCGCAAGATAAAATCAATGAAGTCGTTATGGTTGGGGGTATGACGCGTATGCCTGCAGTGGTAGAAGCAGTGCGCAAGTTATTCAATAAAGACCCCCACAAAGGCGTCAACCCTGATGAGGTCGTTGCCGTCGGTGCTGCCATCCAGGCAGGCGTATTGGGCGGCGAGGTAAAAGATATTCTTCTGCTCGACGTAACCCCGCTGACACTATCGGTTGAAACCTTGGGTGGTGTTTCCAGCGCCATGATCGAACGCAATACCACCATTCCCACCCGCAAAAGCCAGATATTTTCCACCGCTGCCGATGGGCAATCACAGGTGGAAATCCACGTACTGCAGGGTGAACGCCCTATGGCAGCCGATAATAAATCGCTGGGCAAATTTATTTTAGACGGCATTCCTCCTGCGCCGCGCGGCGTGCCGCAAATCGAAGTGACCTTTGATATCGACGCCAACGGCATTCTAAAAGTGACTGCCCAGGATAAAGCTACCGGACGCACCCAAAACATTACCATCACCGCCTCATCCGGTTTGAGTGAAAGTGAAGTGGAGCGTATGCGCAAAGAAGCCGAAGCGCACGCCGAAGAAGACCGCCGGCGAAAAGAGCTTGTCGAAGTGCGCAACACCGCCGATAACGCTGCATATACCGGCGAAAAGGTACTCAAAGACCTGGGTGATAAAGTACCCGCCGACCTAAAAACCAAGGTGGAAGAGCAAACCGCCAAAGTCCGCCAGGTAATGGCAACCGAAGATATTGAAAACATCCGCCGCGAAACGGAATCGCTGAACCAGCTCATTCAACAAGTCGGCGCCCAGGCATATCAACAGCAGCAAGCCACACCGCCGCCCGACGCCTCAACAGGCAGCCAGCAGCCCGGAGATAGCGGGTCTCAGCAGCCCGGCGGTGATTCGGGTGAAGATGTGGTTGATGGTGAGTTTAGGAACGTTTAAACTTTTATCGGTTCAACGTTTTAACGCATTATGACTCAACGCGATTATTATGAAGTGCTTGGCGTGGGACGCAATGCCAGCAGTGACGATCTGAAATCGGCTTTTCGGCAAAAAGCCCGCCAGCTGCATCCGGATGTAAACAAAGATCCAGATGCAGAAGAGCGGTTTAAGGAGCTGAACGAAGCTTACGCCGTACTTTCTGATGCCGAAAAAAGAGCTGCTTACGACCGCTTTGGTCACGCGGGCGTACGCGGTGCTACAGGTATGCCCGATTTCAGCATGGATTTTTCCGATCTATCGGATATCTTTGATTTCTTTGGGTTTGGCAGCTTTGGCAGGAGCTCAAGACGCTCCCGTAACGCACCCCGCCGTGGTGCAGACCTGCAATACCGTCTGGATCTGACCTTCGAAGAAGCAGTATTCGGCGCAGAAAAAGAGATCGAAATCACGCGGGACGAAGTTTGCGGAACCTGTAACGGCTCGGGCAGTGAACCAGGGACATCGCCCACGCGCTGTAGCGCCTGCAATGGCACCGGTGAAGTGCGTCAGGTACGCCAAACCCTGCTGGGGTCCATGGTGCAGGTAACTACTTGCCCCACCTGCGGCGGCCAGGGTGAAATCATCGGGACACCTTGTCATACCTGTCAGGGGCGCGGTGTGGAACGGCGCATGCGGCGTAAAGTGGTCACAATTCCAGGAGGTGTGGATACCGGAACGCAAATCCGTCTGGCGGGCGAGGGTCAGCCCGGTGGTAACGGCGGCCCGCATGGTAATCTTTATGTCGTTATCAATGTTAAACCTCATGAATATTTCAAGCGCCGAGATAACGATATTATCCTTAATTTAACCATTAATATTGCCCAAGCCACTCTGGGTGCCGAGGTGCAAATTCCCACCATAGACGGCCCGGCGACATTAAAAATCCCCGCTGGCACTCAGCCCGGTAAAGTATTGCGCTTACGCGGCAAGGGTGTACCACATCTGCGCAACAATGGGCGCGGCGATCAATTAGTGGCACTTAACGTGGAAGTGCCCACCCGCCTTACTTCAGAGCAGCGCGAACTGTTTGAGAAATTGGCAAAAAGCCTGGGCAGCGAGGTGCATCCGGCGGAGCGCAGTTTCCTGGATTGGCTCAAAGATGCATTGGGGGGGTAGGGTTGAAATCAGCCTCACCCCTTCCCCTTTCCCAAAATTGGCAGAGAGGTGCAGGCGTGAGAGGTTGATCAATGACCAATAAATGGTTAGAAATCTCTCTTATTGTTGATGGTGAGCTGGCGGAAGCTGTCGCCGAAGTACTGGCGCGCTTCGCGCCCGAAGGGGTGATTATCGAAAGCACGCGCATCGATCCCAACGGCAGCCCTGAAGGGAAAGTTGTGGGACCTCTGCGCGTGGCAGCCTACCTGCCTGATGATGAGCAATTGGAAGAGAAACGCAGCAAGCTGGAAGAAGCGTTGTGGTATCTGGGGCGTATCCGCCCCTTGCCCCACCCACAATATCAAAAAATCGAGCAGACCGACTGGTCACAAGCTTGGAAAGAACATTACCAGCCCATCGCCATTGGGAAGAAGCTGGTGATTGTGCCCGCCTGGATGGATAATCCTATGCCGGCGCGTATCCCAATCCGCATCGATCCGGGTATGGCGTTTGGCACCGGCACCCACCCCACCACGCAGTTATGTTTGGAAGCGATTGAAGAGATTGCCCTTACTATCCCCTCCCGGGATGAGGCGAAGACAGATTTTACCTTCATTGACATTGGCTGCGGGTCGGGCATTCTTTCGATTGCTGCACTAAAGCTTGGTGCACTTCAAGCTCTGGGCGTGGATTTGGATGAGCAGGCAGTGAAAATAGCCGGTGAGAACGCCCGGGCAAACGGTATCACGCAAGGGCTTGAATTAGGCATCGGCTCGGTCAAAGAGATTCTCCAGGGGAAATTCTCACTGTCAAAAGCCCCATTGGTGGTCGCCAACATCCTGGCACCTGTCATCATCCAGCTATTCGATGACGGCATGGGGGATTTGGTGATCCCTGATGGCGTATTGATTCTCTCCGGTATCCTGGCGGAGCAAACCAGTCAGGTGACATCGGCAAGCGGGAAATATGGCTTCAGGCTGGAAAATAAAAAAATCCAGGGGGATTGGGTGTGTCTAACATTGAAATGTTAGAGTGCTTGAACGTTAAAACGCGTTAACTTATTTTGTGCAATTTATCACATCAGGGGTATAATGCGCATTAGCTTTAGTTTATTTATTTGCCACCAAATTCATATTCATCAATTTAATAACGGGAACAATGTACGAGAGGGTAGCTTCCTCGTAAAACAAGCCGATATCTATTAATCTTTTTGCGGAGGGAATACGCCAATGAAGAATCGGCTGTTTTTTCTTTTTAATTTAATATCACCATAATACTTCAATCCATCAGCATCTCAGCTAGAAAAATCGTATCTGGTGAGATGACGCCATTATATCTTTCCAATACCCATCTATCGAATAAGCCAGATAAGTTTGCATAGTGCGAAAAAACAACAATATAAATAAACCAATCAAAAGAGGAGACAAAAATGAACACCAAAAGGAGTTTCATACTGCTCGTTTTCATTACCCTGGGTGTGAGCCTGGCAATCGTTAACCAAAATGGGGTCATCGCTCAAGCCTCCAGTAAAGCCGAGCCAGACAGCATCACTGTACCCTTTTCCTGGTCGTTAACCGATCCGGCGGGAAAGGCAGTTAAAGACGGCGTCTACGTTTTTTCCTTTGCGCTGTATGACGCGAAAGAAGGCGGTAAACTGCTCTGGTCGGAACTGCAGACTGATGTATCAGTCAATGGCGGCAAAGTGAACGTCGAGTTAGGCGCAGCCACTCCCATACCTGCCTCTTTGGTGAAAGAAAAAAAAGCACAGTATTGGCTGGCGGTTTCACTACGCAGCGCTGTTGAGCGATCTTTTACCAATCTATCACCCCGCCAGGCAATACCGTTATCCCCTCAAGCTCCAGAGGCGCTTGCCTGCCCTCACAGCCACTTCTCAGATTATTGGTATGGTAGTAACCCGGGTTATGGATTGTGGGTCAATAATACCAGTACTGGTGATGGCATTCGAACCGTTTCTGGAAGTACTAGCACTAATTTTGCATCGCTTTGGGCTGTCAATGTTAATACCGGCACTGCCGTCTATGGATATAGTACCGGAGGAAGAGCGGGCGATTTTTATAGCGACACCAATTTTGGTGTATATGCTAGAGGAAACGATGTCTCTGGGGAGGATAGGCTGGGTGATATCTGGCTGGATGGCGAAAGGGGAGAAATTTTATCAGGGACGCGTTTAAATCTATCTTCAAACGGATATACGAATGTGGATATCGATGCGGATAATAACGATACCTACAGCAAATTCTATATTTACGCAAACAATAATACAGAGGTTTTTTCGGTTGACCAAACAGGACATATGGTGGCATCAGGAACGAAATCTGCCATCGTTCAGACGGAAGATTATGGACAGCGGCTGCTCTATGCTGTAGAAAGCCCCGAAGTCTTGTTCGAGGATGTGGGAACTGCGGCGCTGGCTGCCAGCGGCGAAACTACGGTGGCTTTCGATCCAATATTTGCCGAGACGGTCAATCTGAGTGATTATCAGGTCTTTATCACCCCGCTGTTCGACCAGCCGGTAATATTATATGTGACGGAGAAGACTGAAACCGGCTTCACTGTGAAGGGGGTTACGCTGGATGGTCAACCGGTTTCATGTAGCTTCGATTACCGCATCGTCGCCAGTCGCCTGGGGTATGAGGAAGTTCGACTGGAAGCCCCGGATGTGACCCCCCAATCCGCAGGCGGGACAAAATAGGAGGCGACAATGAAAAAGCATATCATCATCTTTTGCATCCTCCTGTTGGTTACACTGTCCGTCGTATTAAGCGGGATCGCCCCGGTGCAGGCAGAAACTGCTGCCCTGCAGGGCGGGAATTTTGTGCTCATCCCCCAATCAGTAAATAGCAGCAACGCCCTCGCTGGCGGCGCATACCAGCTATCACCCGCCAGCCCTCAATCAGATACATCTGGCTGCTGCTGTAAAGGAATGCTGCCCTGCATTCTGAGGTGATATTTTTTTACGTTAGCGCGTTCGAAGGTTGGAACGCGCTAACATTCTGATCGATAGACTGCCCAGCTCATATCGCCAACAAATTCAGGCAAGTTTTGGTGCCCCATCATCTGGCGGATGGCGCAGGCTTCGCCAATATGGTACCAGTAGTGGTAAATATTGCGCATCAGCATGGTACCCACGCTCTCAGCCACCGGCTTACCGTTGAAAATAAAATGAGTGAGCAGGATTTCCGGTGTGACCGTATTCAGGTAAACATCAGATGCGGCGGTGATCTCTTTCCAAACCGCCCACATTTCATGTAGCGGAGGGGTGTTGGGCGGCTTGCCGTATCCCACCTTGTCGTTCAACTCGGGATATAGGGCTTTACCTTGCCCCAGCCTCACCCAATAGCGGGTCTCCTGGTTTGCCAGGTGCCCTACTATCCAGCTGATGCTGTTCATGGGCAGTAATTGGCGGGAAGCATCGGCTTCGTCGATGCCGTCCAGGCAGCGAACAAGCTCGCTGCGCGCAAAACGAAGTTGCGTGACAAGAAGATGAGGGGACATGAGTATTTCCTCCTCTTTTTCTTACCTCATTATCACCGGCAGCCAGCTGGGCAAAGGCATTTCATAGGCGCCCAGATCATATCCCGCTCCGACCGGACGGATAACGCCGTTGTATGAAGTGGTTTGAGGGTGGCTATAATCGCCTACATCCAGGCAGGGTGATGCGGGGTGTAACGCGAATTCTCCTTCTCCGGGATTATAAAACAGCGGGTCGGTATTAAGATAAAAAATTGCACCAATATTGCTATGACCCAGACTGTTGCCCCAAACATCATTTCGAGTTGAAGTCAAGCCCCATCCTCCGGTAGCTTCCAATCCATATCCGTTATTCGAAATAACGAGCGTATTATAGAGGTACAGGTTGGCATTTTTTAGATAAATACCTGACCCCGAATTCATCGCAATGGTATTGAAATTCGATTGGATATATGTACCGGTATTCTCTAAATACAAACCGGGGTCGTGGTTGTTGATGATCAAATTGTTCGTCACGGTAACATAATCGCTCTCGTAAGTAGCTACCGCGCCGCCGTAAATCGTCGAGTTTTCCTCGATTCTGTTTGCCTCGATATTGACTTTTGTAGTTCCCAATGTTGTATTTACATCTATTCCGCTGCCAGCCGTACTCATAGTATTAACATTATTACCGTAGATCACATTGTTTTTTATCCAAATATTCCCACCTCGAAATATCATTATGCCGCCTCCGCCGCCAGCGTTTCCGGTCACATGATTGCCGCGGATTTGGTTGCCAATTATCTGGGAATCGCCCGCATCAAAAAGGTATACACCACCGCCGTCTGGATATCCATATGAAGAACCGGTGGGACCGACCGCGGTATTGCTGATGATTGTATTAGAAGTAGCCGTGATTGTAGCGCTTTCAACATATATACCCCCGCCGCCCAGCCCCCCCGTGTCATATCTCACCGATTCGTTTTCTTGTATGGTATTGAAATCCAATAGAGCCTCGGCGCTATCTTCGACCGCTACACCGCCCCCATAAAGTGCAGCATTATCAAGAATAGTATTTTGATACAGGGTGGCATACGAATCTGAACCGGTTATTAAAACACCACCGCCGTTTGGATTTGATAAGCTGGTAGCATTATTGCTATAGATATCATTCCCATTTATATATGCCCGACTGCCACCCTCAACCAATATTCCCCGTTTATTGAAGGCAATCCGATTATCGCTGACCCTTGGTGCAGCCCCATTGGCAATATGCACACCATAATAACCATTGGGTGCCGAGTCGTTCTTTATATCCATGCCGATCCGGTTATTGCTGATTTTCCCATTGGTAACATTGTCCATGGCAACACCGCTCCAGCCGTTATCGGCGATCAAATTACCGGTGATCACATTGTCCTTCCCATACCAAACACTGACGCCATGGTGGTCATTGCCGATAGCAGCATACAATCCTTTCGAATTGGTACCCACGTAATTACTGGAAATGACATTATCTGTGGCATTGACGCTGTATATCCTTACCCCGTTATCGCCATTATTCGAAATGACATTGCGCTGGTTTGTGCCTTCGCCTCCAATTTGGTTTTTATAGGCAGTGCCGCTGATATAAATACCATTCCCTGGAAAATTCACCACTTGAATACCATATACTTCGCAATGTGAAGCATTGATCACCAAACCATTCTCGCTACCACTCAAGGAAAATCCACTGAGAACCACACCAGGCGTCCATACATCGCCCGAAAGAACCCATTGGCTGCTGCCATCGATGACCGTATAACCCCCAATGATGGCTGGCAACTCTGAATTGGGGCTGATAACCATTGGTCCGCTAAAGGTGATGGTCTGTGCGCCGCTGCAAGCATTGGCTTCCTGGATGGCAGCCCTTAAAGTACAAACTCCGCCGGATGTTGCGCAAATACAATTGCCGGGCGTGCTATCCACTTCATCACCATTATTGTTGACGATAAAGGTTTCTCCCCCTGCGGTGTAACCGATTGAGATAAAAATGAAAGCCACCATCAAACCCGCTAATCCCAGACTGATGATGATCATGATATATACTGAGGGAAATGAGTGAACACGCATGTCGACCTCCAAATCACTTCCATAAACCTGGATTATCAGCTTATCTGAATATTTCCTTGATCAGATAAACAATTCCAACATCATGAAGGTTACGATATTATCTGTGGGAAGATGAAGGCGAAAATGTAATGCTTTATTAAAAATCATTATATAAAAATACCAGACCATCGTCAATTTTAATTAGATAGAGATCATTGGAAAATGTTTTTTGGTTTTAATTCAGGTTAAGGTTAATTAAAGCATAATTTTCCAAAATCAATATCAATAATGCATTATTATATTGAATAATATGCAAATTTAGCATATAATCGCCGTGTGGATTACCAAAATTTTCTCCCTATATCCAAAGATCTCGATGAAATCGACCGCAGGATTATTAATGCCTTGCGCTATGATGGGCGGACAGCCTTTACCCAAATTGCTGAAGAATTGAACGTTTCCCCCGGAATGATCCGTTCGCGCTACAATCGAATGGTAGAAAGCGGGATACTCAAGGTCATGGCAATCACCAACCCGATCAATATGGGCTATCAGGCGATGGCGCTGATCGGCGTCCGCTGCGATGGCAGCCAAATCATGACCATTGCGGAGAAAATTTCAGCCATCGATGAGGCAGTTTATGTGGTAATAACTAATGGCAGGTTCGATATTCTTGTGGAAGTAATGTGCCGCGATCAGGCTGAACTGCTTCATTTTCTCACCGAGAAATTGTACCGAATTGAAGGTGTGCATGAAACGGAAACATTCATCAATCTGAAAATTGTCAAAGAGAGTTACATCTAAAACAAGGATTGTGCACATGAAAGTATTACTCATTGGAACAGGCAGTGTAGGCGAGGCGATCGCCCTGGTTGCGGCGCGGCGCCCCTGGCTGGAACAAATGGTTCTGGCAGATTTCAATCCTGAGCGGGCAAGTGAGGTGCAAAAAAAATTGGGTGATCCTGTGAAATTCCCGGTAGAAAAAGTGGACGCCAGAGATACCGCCAATATGATCGAGTTGGGAAGGAAATATAAAGTTGATTTGGTTATGAGCGCGGTTAACTGCAACGTGAATAATTTCATATTCGACGCCGCCTATGAGGTGGGCTGCCAATACATGGATATGGCATTGGGTGATCTTGGCGCCAACATGGGCAAATATCTTTTCGACCGCGCTGCAAAATGGGAACAAAAGGGCTTGCTGGCGATTTTGGGCATGGGCATGGACCCAGGCGTTTCAGATATCTTTGCAAAATACGCAGAAAAGCACCTATTCGACGAAATCGATGAGGTGGGCATTCGTGATGGTGCCGCTATGGAAGTCAAAGGCTACCCTTTTGCTCCCACATTTTCAGTTTATGATGCGATCGAAGAATGTACCGACCCTGCCCTGGTATGGGAGAAAGACAAGGGCTGGTATGATGTGGAGCCATTTTCCGATCCCGAGATTTTCCCCTTCCCCGAGGGGATCGGTCCGCTGGAAGTGGTCAATGTCGAACATGATGAGGTCGTGCTGGTGCCGCGCTGGGTGAAATGCCGCAAGGTCACCTTTAAATATGCTTTGGGTGGTTTATTTACCAGTGTGATGAACACATTGAAGATATTGGGATTGAATTCTTATGAACCCATCAATGTGAAAGGGGTATCGGTTGCGCCCATCGACGTAGTAGCAGCTTTACTTCCCGACCAGGCTAAAATTGGACCCTTGATGACCGGTAAAACCTGTGCGGGCACTTTTGTTTCCGGCTGGAAAGACGGCATACCCCGCAAGGTTTACCTGTACCAATCCACCGATAACCAGCTATCGATGAAAAATTACGGTATCCAGGCAGTCTCGCTGCAAACGGGGATCGGTCCAGTGATCGCCATGGAGCTGTTGGCAAATGGTACATGGCAGGGCAAGGGTGTGTTGGGCGCGGAGGCTTTCGATCCCGATCCTTACCTGGCGCTGATGCCAGAATACGACTTCCCTTATGGGATGGTCGAAATGTAAATAGCTTTTCAGAAGCGGCAGGTGGGGTGTGCTTGCTGCTTAGAACAATCCTTGATCCCCTCAAATTTACCCGTTTGTGAGGATGAAGGAAAAGGGGCTGTCAAAAAAGTCAAAAAATATCATATCGAGCGGATCGAAACATCTATTTAGCGAATAAATAGATTCTTCGCTTCGTTCAAAGTGATAGACTTTTTAAGGACAGCCCATGCTTTTTTTTCTAGCAGCCCCAGGTTGTCAATTACGCGTTTAATACTCTCTCCGCTGCTTCTTTTCCGGTATACAGCGCACCGCCGGTGCTCGGTCCGGCAAAATAATCGCCGCAAAAATACACCGGTCCTTCCTGCGGGTCTGCCCAGAAATCACTCAAAGCCTGCAGGTAACCCGGCCGGAAAGCGGGTACTTTACCATCCCAATGAAAAATCTTATACGCTTTAAATGTGCCCTTCAATTGCGGGAAGATGCCTACCATCACCTGAATGGCACGTTCGATCAACACCTCATCCGGCTCGCGGGTAGGATACAGGGAAACGGAAGGATCGGTAAGCATGAGCCAGCGACCGTCTTTATAA
>JAAZNS010000191.1 GCA_012798185.1 Chloroflexota bacterium
CGCTGCATTAATGAACGCTGTAATGGTCGAAGCCATCCAATATATCCTAGATAAAGGTGAAAACCCTCCAGTATTAATGAGCGCCAATCTCGATGGCAATGAAGAATATAATGAACGAGTGAAAAGCCGTTACGAAGGCTGGATTAATACACTATTTGGATTACACACTTCATAAGAACAGGATAATGATTAATGGTAGGAATCGTTTTAGTCAGTCATGGGTCAATGGCAGATGGAATGTTGGATGCTGCCCGGATGATTGTGGGGGATCAAGAGGGTATCATGGCAATCAACCTGGAAGAAATGGACGACGTTGAAGGGTTAATCGAAAAAATCACTGCGGCTGTCGAACAAATCGATACTGGCGATGGTGTCATCGTGCTGGTTGATGTGTTCGGCGCCAGTCCGTTTAATGCCAGCGCCCGCCTGACCATGACAAGAGGTAATATGGAAGTTATCACCGGTATGAATTTGCCGATGCTGCTGGAATTAGCTATTCACCGTCAGGGAGCAAACCTGGAAGAATTGATTAAAATTGCACTTGATGCTGGTTCTTCCAGTATTAAAACTTTATCGGATACGTTGAATAGTAAATAATTAGAAATCCATCCAATCATTGTGAGGAGAGAATCACATGCCAGTCTTTCATGTTCGCATGGACAACCGCCTGATTCACGGGCAAATTCTTGTCTCCTGGAATGCAGCTTTTAAAATCGACCATATCATTGTAACCAACGACAAAGTTGCCAACGACCCGCTGCAGGTAACTTTACTAAAAGCAGTCGCCCCGCTTACATCTAAAGTCTCAGTATTAACCATAAAGGATTGTGTAGAATATTGCAACAGTCCGGAGGCAGAGAAAGAGAATATCTTTGTCCTTGCCAAATTTCCTGAGGATGGATTGGCGCTGTTGGAAGCCGGGTTAAAAATTCCGGTATTGAATTTAGGCAACCAGGCTTTTGTTCGCAATTCACAAAAAATCTCAAATACGGTTTTCCTGACTGAATCGGGTGTTAAAGCCCTGAAAAAAATTCACGAAATGGGCATCCGTATTACCTGCCGGATGATGCCCAGCGATCCCGATACAGAATATTGGCCGACGATAGAAAAAACACTCCCTCAATGGGCAAAATAAGCTAATCCCAATTGCTCAGTAATTAGATTCGATTTCGCACAGCCCGAATTTAGAGATATTTTATTCGAATAGTTTAATTCAAAGAGAAACAAGCCATGAATACAATAAATGAATACTATCAAAAAATTCATACCATTCTCGATCAGATTGTCCAAACCCAGGCTGAACAAATCGAAAAAGCTGCTCAAATCGTCGCCGATACGGTTGCGCAAGATGGAATCATTTATACCTTTGGCACCGGGCATTCTCATATCATTGCAGAAGACGTTGCTTACCGGGCAGGGGGGTTGGCGCCGGTGGATGCTATCCTCGAACCCTCCCTCACCGGTCATCATAAAGTGATACAAAGTGAATATATGGAGCGGGTTGAGGGAATGGCTGAGGTAATTCTAAATTACTACGAAGTCTCTGCTAAAGACTGTCTGATCATCATCTCCAATTCAGGGAGAAATGCTGCACCAATTGAGATGGCAGAAGGAGCACACCAACGAGGCATTTCCACCATTGCTGTTACCTCTTTAGCCCACTCACAGGGAACGAATTCCCGCCATTCCAGCGGAAAAAAGCTGTATCAAATTGCCGATATCGTGATCGATAATCATTGCCCAAAAGGAGACGCACTGCTTCAATTGGAAGGATTAGCCGTGCCAACAGGCGCCGGCTCTGGAATAGCAGGCTTATTCATCCTGCAATCGATCATGGTGCAGGCAGTACAAAACCTGCTCTCCCGCGGAATTACCCCGCCTGTTTTTATGAGCGGGAATCTGGATGAATCAGATGTATATAACCGCGCAATTTTAAACCATTATAAAGGGCGTATTAAAATTTGGTAATCGCGTATGACGCAAAACCAATTACTTGCTGCTGCTATTGAGGTAGATATCACCCCCCCTCCCGGATTAAACCTGGATGGATACGCTGCTAGGGCTGACAAAAGCGTAGGAACTCATGACCCGCTAATAGGGCAAATACTTATCCTAGAAACTGGCGCAAAGAAAGTCATGATCATTTGTCTTGACCTGGTTGCGGTCAGCTTGGCGTTTACCAGTCAATTGCGGATGGAAATCCAACAGGCTATTGGAATACCACCGGAAAACATATTGATTTCCTGTTCCCACACCCATTCCAGCGTTTCGGGATTCATGCCGCCGCACCCTGGTATCCCCACTTCACCAAACCCCGAATTACAACAAAAAGTCGGCAAACAGCTGCTTGCAGCTATTACCTCTGCGTATGATCAGCGTAAGCCGGCACAGGTGGGCATTGGAAAGGGCATCGTTGAAGGTATTGGACTTAATCGCAATGACCCTAATGCAGCCGTTGATAACGAAGTGTTCATTTTGCGCGTGGATACCGATTCGGGTGATCCTCTAGCCGTATTGATGAATTATGGCTGTCATCCCACAGTGCTTGGCTACTCGAACCTGTATTATTCTGCCGATTATCCCGGTGCTGCAAGAGCTAATTTGCGCAAAATCTATCCGAACACAATATTCATGTATACTAATGGCGCTTCGGGAGATATCAGCACGCGTTTCACCCGCCGCGAACAGACATTCAAAGAAGTGGAACGCATGGGGCGCATCCTAAGCGGCGAAGTTTTAAAAGTTATGCAAACTATCGCCACCCATCCAGCTTCAATTTTGGCAGCTTCGGTTGCCGCTATCGAACTCAAGTTCAGACCATTCCCCGAACCAGAGACAGCACAGCTGGAATTGGAAACTTTAAAAAAAGAACTGCAGCTTTTGAAAGACAGAGGCGCTGATCATGGAGAGATCCGTAAGGCGACCACCCGGGTGGAAGGCGCAGCCGGTCAATTAATGATGAGAAAAGACCTGGAAGGGATAACTTCATACGCAAGCCAAATGCAGGTCATAATCATCGATACCCTGGCATTGGTGGGAATTCCGGGAGAACCGTTTACCAAAACGGTGCTCGAGATCAAGAGTAAAAGCCCCCTGCCCAATACAGCTGTCATCAGTTATGCCAATGATTATCGAGGTTATTTCCCGGATGAAGATACAATTGCTCAGAAAAGTTATGAAGCTCTGGTGAGCCCTTATGGCGCCGAGACAGCACTAATGCTACGAGATACTGCATTAGAATTAATCCACCGGAGCGTAAATGTTTAATTTCGATACGCAGCTTTTAATCCTGGCTTTCGGGTTGATTTTCATCGGATTGGGAACTGCCGCCCGGTTTGGGTATTGGAAGAAATGGTTCTGGCAAATCCGCGGGTCGATTTATGGTTATATTCCTTTCGGATGCCTTTTCCTCCTATACGCCTATGATGAAAATATAAAGAAATGTTTTTCACCTTATCCCTGGATAACCTGGATTATCTATTGCCTGTTTTTTGGCTTAGGAGTTTGGTTTACTGCCCGGCCTCCCAATTTTATAAAACCGCTTTGGATCCGCTGGATTGATAAATATCCAGAAAATATCGTAGAAGCGATGCGCATTTATGCAAAGGAAAATTCTGCTTGGGAAAGCCATATCCAAACTGAAGAAACGGTAGATGTTTGGGCTAAATCATTGAAAACCGGTAAAGGACAAAGGGGGAAAAAATAATACAGCATTGTGAATAGAATGTCTCAATCAAGCATACAACCCATCGCCGTGTTATGTGATTTTGATGGCACCATAACCCAATGCGAAGTCATTGGTGAAATATATAAAAAATTCGCTTCAGGGAATTGTGAACAGTTGGTAAGGCTATGGACGCGCGGCGAGATTAGCACCCTCGAGGAGATCCGGGGTTGTTTTGCCACTATCCGCGCTACACAGCATGAGATGGAAAAAGAGTTAGTCTCAATCACTATCGATCCTGATTTTCCGGCATTATTGGATTTTTGCCGTCGACATGGTTATCAATTTGCGATATTGAGTGATGGATTACAGTGGTATATCGAATTCATACTGAACCGCTTTGGCATATCCAGTGTAACAATTTTCGCCAACCAAATTCAATTCAATCCCGATGGATTCGAGATCAGTTTTCCCTGGTACGATCCAAAAACCCCAAAACGCGGCACTTCCAAACCAATGATCATCCAGCGCTATCACGATATGGGCTACCAGGTCTATTTCATTGGAGACGGGCTAAGCGACCTTGAAGCTGTTCATGTGGCAGATAAAGTTTATGCCAAAGGCAGGCTGCTTGATATCTGCGTTGATAATAACTTGCCGGTAATAGGATTTTCTAGCTTTGCTGATTTATTAAATAAAATATCGGTCTAAAACATCACCGATGATATTAGGTTTTTTTGGGGAGTCTGGTTTCAGCTCTTTTTTTTGCCCGCGCCTCGAAATATAATCGCATTGGAAGGCGTGCAATAGCGCCTAATATGTACATACCGCCCCAAACCATTATGATAATAACCGCAATCCATAACCAAGGGGTTCCCTGCCGATAGAGGAGATACCCCAGCCAGACATATGCGGGATAAGTAAACCAAACCAAGGTACTTAATGGGCGGTAAATCCGACGGTCAAAGATGAATTGGAATATTCCTTCTAACAAAACGAGAACCGCAACACCAGCAATAATGCCAGCCTGTAAATTCACAAGACTGGTCAAAATAACCAAGATTATTACTGCCGCGTCATGAGGAACTGTCAGCCAGCCCACCCGTTCCTGTTCATAACGTTTCGCTGCCAGAAGCTCGTTTATTACATACTCAAAATCTGCATTACTGAGTAAAGGGAATTCTCTGAGAAGAGAATCCTTTTCTGCCTGGCTCATGTTTTCCAATCGATCAATTTTATAATCGTATATCCGCCTGGCAAGCTGCTGGCCTTGTGCTGTCCGCGCATCGAGAGGTTTTTTGCTGCTTGACATATCGCTACTCCTGAGTTCGTCAATATAATTATTTACGCGAAAGATCGATCCAATAGGAAAGGTTATGAGGCACATCAGGGTTTAATCCCAACGATTGTGCATGATAAAAAGCTAACAATTGAACAGCCGGCAGATACAGAGGCAGGCGGGATATTTCATTCAAATTACTTTTAAGCTCTACTACATAATCAGCGGTCTGCCTAATTGTGTTATCAGATTTATCACATATCACCCATATTACCGCCCCTAAGGATTTCATGTCGCGAATGAACTGAATTTCCTGCTCGCGAGCGCTGTCGGATATCAACACGGTGATCAGCATGTTTTCATCGACCGTAGATTGCGGTCCATGACGAAAATCGAATAATGGATATCCATCACTTGGCTGCAGGGTCATCTCTTTTATCTTAAGTTGACTTTCCCGCGCCAGCCCATAATAAGGTCCATTTCCAACAAAAGCAAACCGCTTGATATCTGCTCGATTCCCAATCTGCTGAGCTTGCTCTTTACATTCATCTATCAGATTTTCGCACAAATCAGGTAATTGCTTTATCCGGTTAATTTCATAATGAGTTCCAGATACGATGGCAGCAATAAGTTGTGCGACAATAATCATTCCAGTCACCGAACGGGTTGTCGGCACTGCCTGTTCTAATACCGGCGTTAGCACGAGACTGAAATCACTCGCATCCGCCAGAGGGCTGTGTTCATGGCAGGTGATGCCGATTGTAGGAATATGGCATTTTCGGAGAATGCTCAATGCTTGAACAATCTCACTGGTCTTCCCCGAACGAGACATGAGCACCGCACCAGTCTTGCGATCTGTTCTGAAAACACCTTTAGGAAAATAGATGATTTCGGCAGCAGGAACCGTGCATGCACCTTTTTGGGTTGACATCTGAAATAAGACCGAGGCAGTGAAAGAAGCATTTAACCCTGAACCGCAGCCAATAAATAATACCTCTTCAATATCTTTAAAAATTTTTTGAATGGCTGCTTTTTGATCGAGCACAATCGGGATCATTTCCCGCCAGGCTTGCCCTTGACCGATGATTTCGCTAAAAATCATTGTGTCTGGTTGTTGGATAGTCATATAATATATCCTAAGGAAATTGGTGTTTTTTCATTTAGGAGATAACCGAATATGACAGATATCTTGTTGTTTAATGTAAATATTGTAACACCCACTGAGTTAATTGCGCACGGTGCAGTCGGTATTTCACAAGGGATGATCAATTATGTGGGTTCAATAGAGAACGCCCCAGATAACTACGCAAAAAAAATCAACTTGTTTGGAAAATATCTTGCCCCAGGGTTGATCGACATGCATGTTCATGGAGGCAACGGTATATCCTTTGAACAACCCTCCAACCTCGAACAAGATTTGCAAACCTATTCAAACTGGGTAGTAAGCACAGGGGTAACGCATTATTTATGCTCAATCGCTGCGCCGGATGCCCAAGCATTGGTGGAATCCATTAAACGTTATGTGAATATTTTCGAGAAAGGCATCAAAGGCGCACAGCCTATAGGCTTGCACCTTGAAGGACCCTTTCTAAATAAAGAAAAAA
>JAAZNS010000192.1 GCA_012798185.1 Chloroflexota bacterium
CGCGTCTGCGGGCAGCGTTCGCGTTTCTCATCGATGACATGGCAAAAGACAAAGCACTCGATTGCGGGCGCTATCAGCATCAAGAATGCCTGTGGGGTGCCATCGCCGCCCTCAATGGCTTGAGCGTGCTGCCCGCCAATATGCGCTCGGTAAAATCCGAACAGGTTGTTAAGCGAATGGCGGAAGTACTGCTGGATGCAAAATACGATTTCGAAGGGGAGCACAAACGCTGGCTTACCTTTGGTGTGCCGCGTATGTGGGATTTACTCAGCGCCCTAAAAGCGCTTGCCGCTCATGGGTATGCCCAAGATCCAAGATTTACTCCCCTGCTTCAGAGGGTAGTGCAGCGCCAGAATGACCAGGGGCGCTGGCTTTGCGGTTCTGTCTCGCGCACCTGGCAGATCGAGAAGCGCAATCAGCCCAGCAAATGGGTCACATTAGATGCGCTGCGGGTGCTCAAAAAAACCTATTCGAATTAGGGACAATTCGCGAATTATCCCAAATTTATCAGCCTTTCCATTTTCCAATTCAGGAGTCGTCTCCACCTTACCGGATATTATTATCCGGTTTGTTCTGGGGCAAGCGATATTCCGGGTCGATTTGTATCACCAACAGCTTCTCGGCGCTTTTGAATTTGATCATAGGGATATTTTTCAGCAATCAGATCTCGGTTATCGATTTTATTTCAGTGTTTTTGTGCTGCTTCTTGTTTATTCCTTGAAGGAATATACTATCCCAATTGGATGTTGGTTTCGTGTTAATCAAATTGATATTCTTCCGCTTTCCTGCCTGTTTACAGTTTTGCTCTCGGTAGTCGGTTTTTGCTTTCTATATAAAATTACTTGGCTTCAGTCCAAAAATTATGGGTAGCATTCCATTTTTTATGGCATCGTATATTAATCATCATTTGTATTAATAAATATGGTTTTTCTATAGCCAGGATCGGTGAACCAGGCTACAATAATACCTGTAAAAATATTATGGCAACTATCAATCGAGATAAAGCATTTCAATTCGTGCAAGCCTCCGGTGATCCTGTCCTCTCCGCCTTGGCTGCTTATGCCATCGGGGAAAAAAGCGCTGCCGAAGCCCTGCAAGCCATTCAAACCTACCAGCGTCCCGATGGCGGCTGGACCAAGACCGACAAGGATTTCCAGGGTGACCTGTCGGTCATCTCTACCACTTGGGTAGCGCTGCAATGGCTGATCTGGCTCGGCGGTGATAGAACGCCAGCGCTCGAACGGACGCTATCTTTCCTGCGCACCACGCAAAACGAGGCGGGTTACTGGGATGAACCCGAAGCCATCCGTCAATTCAACCCGCCCTTTTGGATGCTGCCAGGCAGCTACCCAAATCAATTGTGGTTCACATCCGCGGTATGCTGTAAATTGAAAGAATTAGGTTGCGAAAAGGAAGTCAACTTCGAGAAAGCGCTTGAGTTTCTGCGCATGGGTTGGGATGGCGTTCGATATCCTGTGTTCGTTCACACCCACTGGATGGTAATGCCTCTGCTATCCTTGCATGATACGGGCAGCGTGCAAGATAAAAACATCATCTTGGGCTGCAAAACATTTCTGCAGAAAGCCATCGAGAGCAGCTCAGCCGATCCCGGTGACCTGAACGCGGTTGCCTACGCCAGCCGGCTCGCCGGCGATATTGCTGATGATTTATATCATAAGGCTCTGCAGCATGTGTTGAACAACCAGGCTGATGACGGCGGATGGATAACCCATTACCCCGAAAAACACCGTCCCGCTTTCACCGTGGAAGCATTATTTCTACTCAAAAAATTAGCGCATGATGAGGATATGAAACCTCCACCGGTCTGCCTGTAGGGGATTATCGATTTCAGGCTGATACAAGAATGGGATTCGTCTGTCTGAGAAAAACCTTATGCTGAACCACTCGAAGAATTGATCGCAGATTCAAGCTATACGAGTATCGCAATTCGACTAAGGTGATCGAATATGGATTATGAAATTTTAGACCAGGGAAATGAGCGTATATTGATCTTAGGAGAAAAGCAATACAGAACATTCTACTCCAAAAGAATCATCGAAGCCATCATCGAAAGGAAAGGCGCCGATAGAGCTGTTCAGTACTTTTCGCACAAGAAGAATAGATCCGAATTCTTAGCGCCGCTATTTAGATCGATCAATGATAAATTTTCCAACCTGAAAGTTTTGGAGGTCGGCTGTTCTGTCGGTCACATAACGGAATATCTCAATGAGCAACCCGCTAGTTGGATCATATCACCTTGGCAGCCACGGCGCAGGGTTTGAGCACTTGCTGGATTGGCTCATTCAAGGAAATTGACGTAAAACAGCTCCTGGGCATACCCGAGAAAATTCGCGTCATCACCATCATGCCCCTGGGGTATCCGGCAGATGTATCTACTCTCAGGGAAGACCGACTGCCGCTTAGTAAAACTATAAGCTGCGAACACTGGTAGACCATAAAAACCTGCCGATTAAAGGCTGGTTTCAAAGTTATTATTGGCATATCACCCAACGTGGTTTTTTGCCAAGCAAAGAATTTGTGATCAAGAAGGTATAAGTCCTTCGCTGGGCTCTAGGGTGCAAACTTTTATATACAGTCCCCTCATTGAATTTTTCTCATCCGCTCGGTTTTTGCAGGAGTAGGGAATAATTTTTTGATTTGTAATTAATAATCGATTGCTGAAAAAGTCGATAAATAATACTAATTTAACAGATTTTGTCAGAAAATTTTTATTTGACTTTCATTTGAATTTTTATATAATTAATTCATCAATATTAATTTACAGTTAAAACCCGATTGTGGAATATATTAATCGCAAAATTAGGGGGGATATGGGGAATGCGCATCGTTGATAATGGGTTGCGTTTTAAAAATTACTGGTAATCATTCCATCATTGCGCTGCAAAAATTCTAGAACTTTATCAGCATTTTCTTTCAAAACAATCCAATATTTCTCTCTTCTCTACTCAGAAAATAACCAGTAATTTTTATTAGCAGTAAAAGTAAAACATTATTCATTATTGTTATTCTTAGAAAGAGAGGCGACCATATGAATGAACAAGTTCAAATTCAAAGTGATATATTATTAAAATTAAATACCAATCCCGAGCTATTTACAAATTCTTTGAATGTGGCATTGATAAACATATCTAAAAATGCAATCGATGCATTGGGGGTTGACCGGGTAACCATGTGGCAGTTGGATCGCACGCGCAACGTGTTCACCTGCCTGCAATGTTATGAAACCGCCTCAAACCTGCATACTTCTGGTGACGTGTTACAAATTGTCAAATATCCCAAATTCATTGGCGCTTTAAATTCTCAGCAAACCCTGGCGGTAAGCGATGTCACGAAAGATGCAAGGACATCAGAATTGAAGGATGATTACTGGAAAATCCATCATATTACCGCAAGCCTTATTGTCCCTTTGAGAATAACCGGAAATATCGATGGGATGACTTGTTTCGAGGTGAGTAACGAGAAGCGAACCTGGAAGGAAAACGAAATCGCCTTTGCATGTCAATTAACCGATTTGGTGGCGAAAATAATGCTCAATGATGAAATAAAGAAAAAAGATCACCAGCTTGTTTCACTTCACATCACCTCGACAGATACAATTGCCCGGTATTCATTATATAAATTGCTCACCGGTATTGTGGAAAAAGCAACACAACTATTAGGCGGTAGTTACGGCATGCTATACCTCTTCGAGAACGGTCAACGCGAAGCACGATGCGTGGTGAGCTATAACACACCAAAGGACTACACCGGTTTGATTCTCAAACACGGCGAGGGTGCAGTCGGAGAAGCTACCCGAACAAATCAACCCATAATCATCGACGATTATCGCAGATGGCCCAACCGTGTTTTTGCTTTCGAAGAAGATAAACCGTTCATATCGATGATCTGCGCACCGATGATCGCCAGAAATGAAATTATGGGAGCTATCCAGGTCATCCACAAAGACGAAGACCGGCGGTTTAGCGAAAGTGATAAAAAGATTTTATCGATTGTTGCCAGCCAAACAGCCATTGCCATCGAATATAACCATATGTATAACCAAACCCAACGCCAGCATATTTTTCTGCAGCTCCTGAATCGCATCACCACTACCGCCATGTCTGCGCTCACACTAACCGACCTGGTGGAAATCTCACTGGAGCAAACCCTCTCGGCATTAAATCAACCGATTGGCGCTTTAAAAATTAGTGATATTTCCTCCGTGCGTGGGTTATCAATGGATGCCG
>JAAZNS010000018.1 GCA_012798185.1 Chloroflexota bacterium
ATCATGCTTTCCGCACGGTTGGAGGGTGGAAAACCACGCGCCGGGGAAACGTTGTTGGGAGATAGTATCGCTGCAGCTTCTATCGGAGCGACATTCTTGCGGCGAGGACGACCGCATGTTATCGGGACTGTGTTAGGGGGTATCTTCCTGGCAACCCTAGCAAATGGATTTGTTTTCCTGAATATCGATTTTTATTATCAGTATATCGTACGCGGAGTAGCGATCGTTGGCGCAGTTGTTTTCTCCGGAATTCAATTTAAACGGAAATGACAGGTGAAAAGCATGAAAAGTTTGGCCTGGAAAAATGCATTCCCGAATTTCTTTGCTAAGTATGGTTCGTTGACATTGATGATCGCTGTCTGTCTTTTTATGGCAATTTCGGTTCCGTCATTCGCTCTGCCAGATAACCTCTTGAGTGTGTTACGTCAGATAGCTGTTATAGGTATCATGGCTTTTGGACTGACCTTTGCGATTGCGGCTGGGGGATTCGATATGTCCATCGGGTCGGTGGCTGCGTTATCTACTGTATTGACAGCCTGGTTGGCAGTGAAAGGCACATCTGCATATCTTATAGTATTGATCGTTATTGTCGTTGGGACATTTGTCGGTTGGCTGAACGGGCTTTTTTGTGCCAAATTAGGGATTGCTCCCTGGGTGGGTACGCTGGCAACGATGCTGATTGCTATTGGCCCTCAATATATGCTCACTGAAGGAGGAAGTCAAATTCAGGGTGGGTTAGGAGAGCCTCAGGCTTTGATTGTAACCATTGGAGAAGGATTTTGGGGACCATTGCCAGTGGCTGCTGTGGTTATGCTCGTCCTTTGTGCTGTATGCGAATATGTGTTATCTCATACACGTCTTGGAGTTCATATTCAGGCAACCGGTGGAGATCCCATTGCAGCGGAGTCTTGTGGTATCTCTTCGACAAGAATACTGTGGATTGCATATAGTATTTGCGGTCTCTTGGCTGCATTTTCGGGTTTTGTAATGGCAACGCGTATGGGCATCGGACAGGTCAGGGCAGGTGAACCTTACCTGATGGATTCGATCGCTGCTGTTTATCTGGGAAGTACAATATTGAAGGAAGGACAAAAACACATCATCGGCACTTTAATAGGTGTGGTGTTTATGGGGGTAATGTTCAATGGATTGACGATGATGCAAGTACCCTATTGGGGATTGTATCTGTTCCGCGGAATAATGGTATTTATTGCTGTTTTATTTTCGGGCTTTAAGTCCAAATAAAAAACCTTTGAATTTTGGAGGTATTGATGAGCGAGATTGTATTCATGGCATTGTCATCTGGAGCGAATCCAGAGATCCATACAGCAACAATAGGCACACCCTCATATGAACTTAAGGTAGTAGTTGTACCTGATTATGCCTCTGCAAAAGAACAGGCTAAAAAAATGGCGAAAGATGGTGCGAAATTCATCGAATTATGCGGTGGCTTTGGTTTCGAAGGTGTCGCTGAAATTAAAAAAGTGGTTCCGAATATTTGTATTGGAGTAGTTCGGTTTGATGTTCATCCGGGAATGAATAACCAGAGTGGTGATATTGCTTATGGAAGAAAGGAAGGCATATGATAAGCAACGATAAGGATATTCATTTATTGGAACAAATCGCAAAAAATATTCGGATCAATACTTTGAAAGGCATTGCCAGTGCAGGCGCCGGTCACCCTGGCGCGGCGCTTTCGGTAATAGAAGTGCTGGTATGTTTGTATTTTAAAATCATGAAAATCGACCCTCAGAAACCTCAATGGGAAGATCGTGATCGGCTTGTGCTTTCCAAGGGGCATGCCAGTATCGGGCTGTATTCGGTTTTGGCTGAGAAGGGTTATTTTCCAAAAGATGAATTACAAACATTCGATCATGTAAATTCACGGCTACAGGGTCATCCCGACCTGACCAAAACGCCAGGCGTGGATATGTCCTGTGGGTCCTTGGGACAGGGTCTTTCAGCTGGCGTGGGGATGGCTTTGGCAGCGCGCTTGCAAAAAAAAGATTGTCATATATATGTGTTGATGGG